>CAIRBC010000378.1 GCA_903876685.1 uncultured Nitrosomonadales bacterium
GCACCCTACGGTAAGACTCATGAGCCTGGGAGATCTTCTACCACCCTTTAACCTCATTGGTAATTGCGTAAAGTGTAAACCGAGAAATGAAGGATGCCCTAATTTTCAGCCTTTTTAGCGTTCGCTTTATGCCGGAGATATTTTTCGACCAGGCTGGCTCTAATGATTTTTCCTGTTTCAGTGCGCGGAAATGATGCCTGATAATAAACTATCGGATTCTGTAAATCCCGGTACAGGCATTTGCAGACTGAATTATTTAAGGTATTGATTTCCAATGGTTGCGTATATTCTATGCATACCAGCACCTTATCGGTGCCCAGCTTATTCGCGTCTGCCACCAGTACTGCGTCATGAATACCGGCAATTTGCCTGAGCCGCCTTTCTATAGGATAAGGCGGTATTTTAATTCCGCCAATAACCAGCATGTCATCAAATCTTCCCACACAATACAGTTTATGATCCTCGGTTAAATAACCCAGGTCATTCGAAATAAACCAGCCATCCCTGAAATGTGCTGCATTCAAACGATCATTCCATAGATAGCATGATACTGCCATAGGAGATTTAATAGCGATTCTGCCCTGTACTGTTGCCGGAACGACTTGATAGTCGTTGTTTAATATCCTCACCCTGACCTGATCGAAAATTTTACCGTAACCCTCCGCCAACACTTCTGCGATTTGCCCTGCCTCGTTCGACGAATAGGTATTAATGACGCGCTTGCAAAGTTTTTCTTCCAGTCCCTGACGAATATCTGCCGGTAAAAAATCCCCAAGTATGCGTACCGAAGCCATATTGGAGGTGGCTTTTGAAATATCACTCAAGCTGTCCAGCAGTGCTCTTGCGTCGCGCAAGACCAGCGCCAAATGGTGACTCGCCATCGATTGAGGCAGTTTGGCTATGCCATCCAAAGGGGTACTATGAATGGTGCCGCCTTTATTCAGCGCACAGATGATTCCAGCGTAGGCAGCATAGATCTTCAGCGCATACACGCAAATGAAATCATTGACGCCATCAGGGAAGTATTGTGCCTGCATATGCGCGATGCCAGAATTCATCACCTCTTTAGTTTCAAAGAAATATTTAGGCAATCCGGTAGTGGCGGATGTAGAGCCGAAATAAACAGGATCATCGGCTGCTGCACACTTTCCCAGCCATTCATAATCATCCTGAGTAAGCGCTAACGCCTGGCTTTTAGCCATCCAGTCGCAGGCAGGAAAAAGTCTGGCTGTACAGACAAATGGAACCACTTCGTCGGTATAGATGGCATCCAGATGCGCAATTAAATCGCTGGTCAGCGACTTCACGGAAGTGATTTGAATCGGTACACCTCCCGTCGCCTCGACTGCCAACTGAAAAATCAGGTTTTCATGCCAATCGACAAATTGATAAGCTATCAGCCTCCCTTTGCCTAAGCCGTCCCCTTTAAGCGACTTAAGCAGCCTGGCTACCTGACTCGCCAAGGCCTGATAAGAATACCTGATACCGTTACAGTCAAGCGCAACAGCCTCTGGTTTAAGCGTTGCCCATTTCAACAATGCTTGTGATCCGGATAGTGACGTTGGTTGAAAGTTCGAGCTACCGTCTAATTTCATTGGCATAATAAAAATTTCTGGTGAAGTCAAAGCAAAGCCTCATGGAGGAGGGATTCCCGTATGACGGGGTGGCATTTCGTGAAGCTCAACAGCACGGCAAGCTTAGCGGTAGCTGAAATTAAGGTAGCGCGACCATTGCCTTCGCGGATTTTCCCGGTAAAATTACCCGCTTAAACCTTTAAAATATTTGCAATATCATAAAGTTAAATCCTCTAGTAACGGGTACTATTCTATCAATTTAACTCGTGTCGCATTAAACATTCATGCATTCATCATCAATTTCACGCCAATAATGTAAAGAAACACCGCGAAAATTTTCTTGAGGGTCGCAACTGGAAGTTTGTGAGCAGCCCTGGCTCCATAGGGAGCGATAAGCATACTGGCAACCACTATTCCCGCAAGTGACGGCAAGTGTACAAAACCCAGACTGGCATAGGGCAGATTTTGCACCGGCAAACCATTCCACAGGTATCCCAGCGTTCCGGCAACGGCAATCGGAAAGCCGATAGCGGCTGAAGTGCCGATAGCATGATGCATCTTGACGTTGCAAAAGGTCATGAATGGCACGGATAATGCCCCACCGCCGATACCGACAAAGCTGGACACTGCCCCGATCACGCCACCCGCAGCAAACATACCCAAAGCCTCGGGTATCTGGCGCGTCGCCCTGGGCTTGAAGTTTAGCAATTGCTGGGTAGCCACGTAAAAAATAAATACTATAAAAAAAACCTTGAGCAAGCCGACGGGTATTCTGGCCACCAGAAAAGTTCCCGCCAGCGTTCCCAACAATATGCCGGGCGTAATCCGCTTGACGATATCCCACCGTACCGCTGCATGGGCATGATGGGTACGCAGGCTGGACACCGAGGTAAACATGATGCTGGCAAGAGATGTCCCTATCGCCATATGCATCATATGCTCCGCTGGAAAATGCTGTGCGCTAAAGATGAACAGCAGTATCGGCACAATCACCACCCCGCCGCCGACACCCAGCAAGCCTGCCAGAAAGCCGGCAATGCAACCGGCTGCGAGGTATATTAGTATAAAATTAAGTTCCATCATCAAACCATTTTCCTCTGTCAATCAAGCTCTAAACTGTTCAGACAGCTTGCGAAAATCATGGAAATCACCGACTGAACGCGCCATTATTCGTGGATGCACCTCTAGCAGCAGTTTCGCCAGATCGTTGCCGGGACCCAATTCCAGTGCTGCAGTCACACCCGATTCCCTCAGTGCAGCCATGCAGGCATCCCAACGAATTGTGCTTTCCATCTGCCTGGATAAGGCATCAATCGCAGCGTCACGTGTTCTGACCGGCATCCCGTCTACCGCGCTCAGAAGAGGGATTTTCGGCACGGTCATTTCACTTGCAGACAAGATTTCTCGAAACGCCTGTGCAGCACCCGCCAGGTAGGGCGTATGCGACGGAATCGTAACCGGCAGCGCTACCAAACCAGGAATATATTCATGCATTTCGGAAATGAAGCGGCTTACCGATTCGCGACTGCCCGCCAACACCAGCTCACCCTGCCGTCTTTTTATGGCAACCACCAGTCCATATTCTGCCATCAAACGATCACGCCTCAGCACAGTGGCAGGAGAGGCGCGTCCGCGCCACAACAGCATCCCCCCCTGAACTTGATCCATCAGTCGTGCACGTTCGCGTACCAGTCTTAAAGTCTGCTGCGCGTTCAGTGCTCCTGCGACAAAATAGGCCAGCAACTCTCCCACAGAATATCCTACCACCATGCTGATTTCTGGCAGGTGTGTCTTGATTCGACTAAAGGTGGCCAACTGATAAATGGCGATTGCAAATTGAGCATTGGCATTCAAGAACAGCTCCTGTTCCTCCAGCTTGAACCACCAACTGGCGAGATCCAGACCGAGCACTTCACTGGCGGAGTTTATAATGGCTGCGCAAGCAGGATCTGCGAGTATTTCATCCAGCATATTGCGCTGCTGACCGACCTGTCCAGAACAGAGTATCGCCAGTTTCATGACAACTGCTCCGCCTCAAGCTGATGCACCAAGCAACTCGCCGCCATCAAATCGGCGCTGCCACCCGGACTCAGCTGTCGTTCAATAAAACTGACGTGCATTTCCAGTAAATGCGCTTGCCAGTCAGGCGCATTCACCCCGCCCGCCCTGTTGAAGTCAGCAGCGGCTTGCTGGACGAAAACCAGACCCGCACGGCCGCCGCGCCACAACAGATTGGTATCCGGCAGATGTTCCATCAGCGCCAGCAGGGCTGCAATACGTGCAGAATGTTGATTTTGGCCGAAACGCAACTGGCGTTGCAAGGCTGGAACACCAAGCTGGTAGACGCTGGGAAAACCCGCCGCCGCTTCGGCTCGCGCACCTCCTGCTGAAAACTGCTTAAACATGCGATTGCCATGAGAAGTGTGCGTACGCCCGGCCATGATCGCCTTGCCCCATACTCGGGAAACAATCTCACCACAACTGTGAGGAGCCAGCGCCTGCTTCCCGGAACGATAGGCCGCCGCCGCTGCCAGCAGGCCGAGATTGAAAATTGCGCCACGGTGCGTGTTAATGCCAGCGGTCGCCCGATGCATTTTTTGTTCGGCATGGATTCCAATAGCCTGCAACCGGGTGAAGGTTGCCCCTTGCAATCCCGCTTCGGCCAGTGCCGCGAAGCTACCTTGCAGGGCGCTGATACTCGCCAGAAATGTTCCAATATGCATATCGCCATGGCTACCCTGATCGACTGGACTGACCAGACCCGGCTTCGGCCAGGCCATCACCTCGTGACGCAAGGCTTCCAGACACAGACCATCCAGCATTGCTGCATCGATTGAGCGGTGAGTGTTTTCTGCGAGACATTGTGCATTCATGTCAGGCAGGCCAGCCAGTCATCGATGCGATACAGTCGTGTTTCGCAATCTGATTTTGCCAGTACCGTGCAGGGCGTTCCGCTGCGTAGTGCGGCAGCCAGTTCACGCCACGCAACCGACCAGCCTGCCGGGGTAGTTATTTCGCCATCCAGACGTGGCGTTTTGGAAAATAACTCCAATTGCGCCAGCAATTCCTCAAGCTTGGTGTGCCGTTTGACTTCAAGCAACAAATCGAGATCACTGTCGGCATCTATATACGGTACTCCGCTGACCGCCTGAGTGGACAGCGAGCCATACACCCTGACCACGACCCCGCTTCGATCGCATAAATCCTGTACCCGCCGCATCACTGACTGCCAGCCTTCAGGTGCAAAAGGCATCGCCTCACTCAGCAGCATCGGTCTGCTAACACGAATGACCGCTGCTACCGGCGCACGAACACCGACCCGCGTGCGCTGTGGCGGCATGCTAAAACCGAGCAACCGGCTGTCCAGGTTCGGTTCACACTGGCGAGCCACCACCAACGGTCGCCCTAGACGGACCCAGTTGCGTAGCCACTCTGCCTGTGCGGCGGCGAGCGCAAAGCCACCTGCCTCGACAGTCGCATCCAGCCAGACCAAATCATGACGATGAAGTGCGTACACTACCCGCTAACCAGACTTGCGACCGGCGCAGCCATTAGCCTTCCGCCTCGCGCCAGACCGGAGGCGGCGCGCTCATCCGTCTGATTTCCTTGAGTAAGCGCTTTGGACAGGCGTTCTTGCCAGTTATCCTGAGCAGACCATATTTCGTCTATCCCCCCCATGCGCCAGAAATTTTCTGCCCCGGGTGCAAAAACCGGCGACACGGCGGCAAGTTCTTCCAGTTTTACGTGGCTGATTTTGGTGACACGCGACATCGCGCGTAAATCCATTACCCGCACCTGAGCATCCGGCAAGGCACAGATGGTATCCGCCAACAGGCCATAGGCGAGAAAGCCACCGCTGACTGCCTCTCCGTTAATCACTGTCAGCAGCTTGTGCCCCTGACGGCGAGCCAGGTCTACACAGCGCGCCACATGTGCAAAATATCCATTGAGTCCCAGCAACTCCTGGTGGCGGGACAGTGCCTGACCTTGGGTATCAGCGATAAATATTATCGGGCGGGGTGCGGCTGTACTATCCGCGCGCACTACCTGCAAAATGGCTTCTGCAAGTTTCAACGCGAGCGTAGTGTCGATGGCGGCGTGACCGCGTGTACCTATGACGGCGACAGTCTGGCCGTTGACTTGGGCTGAACCACTTAAAAACATCCCCTCACACTGGAGTAGATGCGTCTCAAACAAGCGCTGGTAAATTTCAGCTTCGTTCATGGCTGATCACCCAATAGCCGGTTGAAGTCACTGACGGTCAACCCGGCAATACCGGCTGATTCCGAAAATATCTGCTGCCATATTTGCTGACCGTCGCTTACTTCGGCAAAGCGACCTGTACGCTCGGTCAGCCGATGCTGAGCCTGCTGCAAATCATCCAGCGTGACGGGGGGCAGCTCAACGTAACGGGCGAGTAACCGGGTTGCGGCGTCGCGAAAGGCGGGAATCAGATCGTCTACCAGTCGAGTCGCTTCACCCAGGGTGCGCCTGATTTTGCCACCGGTAATCCGCCATACCAGCGCACGGTCGCGAGAATCGAATTCCTCGACCCCTTTCACCGTCTCGATTACTTCGGGTCCGGACAATCCCAGTCTGCCCTGTTCTGACATGACGATTTCATTGCACAACCTAGCCACGATTCCCATCCCGCCAAAGGCACCACAAGAGCCACCGATCAAGGCAAATACCGGAATACCGGCTGACTGACCCTTGAGCACTGCGCGCATGATTTCAGAGATGGCGATCAATCCCGCGTTCGCTTCCTGCAAACGTACTCCGCCAGAATCTACCAGCAGCAGTACGGCGACTGGCTTTGTGAGCAATGCCAATTCCAGCAGTCCGCGAATTTTTGCCCCATGCACTTCACCCACAGACCCGCCGTTGAATCGTCCTTCCTGAGCCGCAATCAGTATCGCGGAACCGGCCAACGTTGCACGACCCACCACCACCCCATCATCAAACGCCAGTGGTGCATCCAGGCTGGCCAGATGCGGACTGGTTTTTCTCAACTCGGCAGGGCAGAGTTCTACAAAGCTGTTTTCATCAACCAGCCCATGCACTCTCACGCGCGCACTGGCCTCGAAATAGCTGACGCGCCTGCGATTCATGTGACCTCCCTGCTGCAGATTTCAACCGCCTGATCCAGGCGTAAACTGACCACTGCCGGTGTCGCACCCGCATCGTTGATCGAAAATTTAAGCCCTCCAGCCGCATGCCGCGCCGCAAAATCCTTGAGCACAGCTTGCCAGATGTCGCGGAATCCGAGCGCCGAGGTGCTTATTTCGAACTCGCAGCTGTCGGGATGCTGTGTTTTTTCAACCAGCACTTCCAGGTTTCCGGAAGAAACCACCCCGCAGAGTGTAATGCAGTGTCTTTGCTGTGGCTGGGATTGCAGACTAAGCGTAAATTTTTCCATGTTGTTCAGCCTACCAATTACGGAATTGTCCGGGCGGGTCATACAGACCCTCTGAAGCCAGCACCAGCTCCTTGATACTGCGTGCAGCCAGCAGATCACGTGTCGCCTCGCATTTGCGGATGCCCAGATCCTCCGCACGACGGATAATTCCCCGGTCGCGCAGATTTTCCACCATCGCGGTATCGCGTGCCATGCCCACCGGCGTATAACCTGCCACACCACGGATTGCCTGTTCACGCTCTGCTGGGCTGCGACATAACAGCAGATTGGCGATGCCTTCTTCGGTAATGATATGCGTCAGGTCTTCGCCATAAATCATCACCGGCGGCAATTCCATACTCGCCGTTGTGGCCAGTTCCCAGGCATCCAGACGTTCCACAAATGTCGGCTGCATATGTTCCCTGAAAGTTTCCACAATCTGCACTACCAGCTTCTGGCCGCGCGGCATCGCTATCTCACCGCGCCCTTCTCGTCCGGCACGCAACCAGGCAGGCGAGGCATGACGCCGCCCCCGCGCATCCGCTCCCATATTGGGTGCGCCACCGAAGCCTGCTATCCGGTCTAGAGTCGCGGTGGAACTATTTGCCTGCAGATCGATTTGCAAGGTAGAGCCGATAAACAGATCGCAGGCATAATGACCCGCTGCCTGACTGAAGGCGCGATTGGAGCGCATCGAGCCATCCGCACCGATAAAGAAAATATCCGGACGGGCTGCGGTATAGCGTTCCATTCCCACCTCGGAGCCGAAGCAATGCACCGATTCAACAAAGCCTGCTTCAATCGCGGGAATTAGTGTCGGATGTGGATTTAATGCCCAATGGGTGCAGATCTTTCCTTTTAGCCCGAGTTCGGCAGCATAGGTAGGCAGTAACAGTTCTATTGCCGCCGTATCGAAACCAATACCATGATTCAAGCGCTTGATGCCATATTCGGCATACAAGCCCTTGATTGCTATCATCCCCATCAAGACCTGAATCTCGGTGATCTGTGCCGGATCGCGGGTGAACAGTGGTTCGATATGATTCGGTGTCGGCGCCTCAACCACATAGTTTACCCAATCGGCAGGAATATCGACTCGCGGCAGCTTGTCGACTATTTCGTTGACCTGTGCGATCACAATGCCACCCTTGAAGGCAGTTGCCTCCACTATCGCTGGCGTATCCTCGGTATTCGGGCCGGTATACAGATTGCCCTCGCGGTCGGCCGAATGCGCCGCGATCAGAGCCACACGCGGGGTCAAGTCTACAAAATAGCGGCCGAACAATTCCAGATAGGTGTGTATCGCGCCGATAGTAATTTTTTTGGCCTCCACCAGTCGCGCCAAGCGCGCCGCCTGAGGGCCGGAAAAGGAAAAATCGATACGGCTCACCTGACCGCGTTCGATCAAGTCTATATGTTCAGGCAGCGCCAGTACCGACTGTACCAGATGCAGGTCACGCAATTTGGCAGGGTCGGTCTTCACCAGACTACGCGCCAGAAAATCAGCCTGTTTCTGATTATTACCCTCGATGCACACCCGGTCACCCGGTTCGATGAGCGCTTCAAACAAAGCGACAATATCATTGGCAGCAACCAAGCGACCCCTGACCAGAGTTTGCGCCCTGGCAAGTCGTTCTGCTCTATTACGTGCCAGTTTGTCCCAGCATTTTGCTGTCATTTTGTGGCGACTCCGAACACCGCATCGGGCAAAAAGGTGGCTATCCCCGGAAATACGCTGATGAGCAGTACGGCAAACAACATTAACGCCACAAAAGGCAGCACACCCAGAATAATTTCCTTCAGCGGAATATCGGGAGCGATATTTTTGATGATGAAAATATTCAAACCGACCGGGGGATGAATCAGTCCCATTTCCATCACGATGGTCATCACCACGCCGAACCAGATCAGATCAAAACCGGCGGCTCTGAGCGGAGGCAGGATTATCGGCGCGGTCATCAGGATAATGGATACCGGTGGCAGAAAAAAGCCCAGCATCACCACCATCAACAGTATCACGCCGAGCAGCGCCCATTTTGACAGACTCAGTGCCACGATGGCTTCCGCCGCAGACTGACTGATATGCAGATAGCTCATCACATAGGAATAAAGCAAGGACATCCCGACGATAAACATCAGCATGGTTGACTCTTTCAGGGCACTGGTCAAGATCGGTGCCAACTGAGAGGGTCGCCATACCTGATAGATGGAAGCAATCAACAACAGCGCCAGCAAACCTCCGAGTCCTGCCGTTTCCGAAGGGGTCGCATAACCGCCATAAAGCGCGACCATCACGCCAATCAGCAGCGTGACAAAGGGAATCACACGCGGCAACAAGCGGGTCTTGTCATACAAACTCAGCTCCATCGCCGTCAGATAAGCTGACTTTTCACCGCCCGCTTTCCATACATCCTCAGCAACCTTGTATTCCTTCTTGAAACGAAAGGCGGCATACACCGAAAATAGCACTACCAGTAACACACCAGGTCCCAGTCCTGCTAAAAACAGCCTACCCAGCGATTGCTCGGCTGCCACCGCAAACAGGATCATTACAATGGAAGGTGGCAACAGGATTCCCAGTGTGCCACCGGCGGCAATAATGCCTGCTGCAAAACGTCCGGAATAGCCTCTGCTGCGCATTTCAGGAATACCCGCGCTGCCGATCGCGGAACAGGTAGCCGGACTGGAGCCTGACATCGCGGCAAAGATCGCGCTGGCGAAGATATTGGCGATGCCCAGTCCCCCTGGGATTTTATACATCCAGGCATGAATCGCCAGATAAAGGTCTTTGCCTGCACGAGACTTGCCGATGGCAGCCCCTTTCAGAATAAACAACGGAATCGATAACAGGGTGATATTGGCCATTTCTTCATACACATTCAGCGTCACCGTGTCGAGCGAAGCACCAGGCATGAAAAAATACATGAAGATCACCGCAATACCGCCCAGTGCAAACGCAATCGGCATCCCTGAAAACATTAACAACAATGTTCCAAGCCCATACAGCACGCCAATCACTCCGACGCTCATTTAGTTTTACCTTTCAGGCTGACCAGGATTTGCAGCAAAATTTGCAGTGTCAACAAGGTCATGCCGGTAGACATCAGTCCGTAGGGAATCCACAACGGCGGAGCCCAGGAAGAAGAGGTAGTTTGACCATCGACAAACGCCTCACGCAGCATACTCCATGACTTCCAGGTAAAAAATGCGCAAAAGGCGAAAGAGGCGATGTCGCAAAACAACAATCGCAAATGATTTAGCGCTGGCGAAAAAAATCCAGCTATCGCCTCGATCCCGATGTGACCTCGTTGTGACTGCACATAAGCGGCGCACATGAAAACCGCACCTAGCAGCAGGAATACTGACATTTCATCCTGCCAGTCGGTCGGAATCTTCAGGAAATAGCGCAAAACTACGCTGCTGGTCAAAACGCAGCTCGCAACCAGCAGCGCAAACATCGACAGCACCAGCACCACCCGATTCAGCTGATTTTGCAGTCTGACTATAACTCCCAGCATGCCACCGATCGGCGGCAGAACGGTATTTTCAGCCAAATCGACGCTATGGCTCATAAGGTTTTCTCAGCCAGTTTCAGCAGATGGGCACAGCTTTCATTTTTGGCAGCAAAGTCTTTCCAGGCGGTATCGCGCGCAATTGCCTGCCATTTTTTGACGGTAGCCGCTGAAAGATCATGCGCATGCCCGCCTGCTTTTTCATAGACAGCTGCGACCGCCTGGTCATCCAGCTTCGCCTGTTCGTAGGCGAACTTCTCTAGTTCTGCCCCTACGGACATGATGATTTCCTGTTGTGCCTTGGGCAATTGTTCAAACACGCTCTTTGAAATCATCAAGGGTTCGAGCATAAACCAGTAGGCATTAGCCCGACCTGTCGTCAATTGTTTAGCGACTTCTTCGAGTCGGAAGGAAATCAGGCTGGTAGACGAAGTCATCGCCGCATCCAGCGCGCCGGTCTGCATCGCCGCATAAATCTCGTTGGAAGGCAAGGTCAGCACGGCAGCACCCGCCGCTTTGAGCACCATATCCACTTCGCGACTGCCACCACGCACCTTCATCCCCTTGGCATCTTCTGGCTCGATTACCGGTTTGCCACGACTGGCAACGCCACCTGCCTGCCAGATCCAGCTGACAATCATCACGCCCTTTTCAGCCAGCACGGCTGAGAGCGCCTTGCCCACTTCAGCATTTTTCCAGGTAGCAGCCTGTTCGTAAGAAGTCACCAGGCCTGGCATCAAACCAATATTGGTTTCAGGAACCTCTCCTCCAGCATAGGATAGAGGAACCAGTGACATATCCAGCGCACCCTTGCGCATGGCGCTGAACTGCGCATTAGTTTTCATCAGCGAAGAGCCCGCATAGACTGAGCCTTTCAAGGCTCCACCGCTACGTTTTTCAATCTCGGCAGCAAAGCGGCGCGTCAACCGGTCGCGAAAATCTCCCTGTGTGAGGGTGCCACCGGGAAATTGATGGGATATTTTAAGGGTAACCGCTTCAGCCGCACAGGCTACCCCCCCGACTAGCAGCAGCATTGATGCTGCAACCAGACTCTGCAGAATACGACGACGAGCAATGTTCATTCAGCATTCTCCTTTTTAAATTATTTAAATCATTCACCGATGACTTGCGCACATACTCGCACGAATTTTAAATTTTGTATACAATAAATTTAGTTAAATATGCAATATAGATTTAAAATGCATCCATATAAATCTGCGTTGTATAATGCAGCCAGTTAATTCATTCAGGTGCCTCATGCCAAGCAAACCTCGCACCGCCAAACGTTCTTCTCAAATCAGCGAATTGATTGAAGAACGGATCGCAATCGGCGTCTACCAGCCTGGTAGGCGTCTGGACGAAGCTGAATTAGCCGAGAGTTTTGCGGTATCGCGCACCCCTGTCCGTGAGGCGCTGATTCAGTTATCCTCGGCAGGACTGGTTGAAATAAGGCCGCGTCGCGGTGCCATAGTGGCTGAAATCGGCACCCGGCAATTGTGCGAAATGTTCGAAGTCATGGCTGAACTCGAGGCCATGTGCGGCAGACTGGCTGCACGGCGCATCACAGAAGCAGAACAAAAAGCGCTCCAGGCTGCCCATCAGGCTTGCGAAAATGCTCGGGATGCCAACAACCCGGATAGTTACTATCGGCTGAACGAGCAATTCCACTATTTGATCTATGCGGCCAGTCATAGCAATTTTCTAAATGAACAGACACTCATCCTTCACCGAAGATTGAAGCCCTACCGTCGGCTGCAACTGCGTATGCGTGACAGAATTAATAGTTCTTTCGACGAACATGCCGGAATTGTCGAGGCGATTCTTGCACAACAAGGCGAATTGACGGCCGATCGAATGCGCGCCCATGTGGTGATTCAAGGTCAACGGTTTGCCGATCTACTCGCCTCATCACCGATGCTTGGCAACAAAAGCTGAGAAAAATACAGTAGCCCGGCTGGTACAAAGCGGAATCCGGGAAAATCGAATCGCGTGCGATTTCCCAGATTGCATGGAAAGACAAACCCGGATTGCATTTCATTAGCTCCGGATTACGGCATCTTGAAACTTCAAATCACATTTTTGGTTTTGGGCGCTTGCCTATGGTAACCGGCAAATTCAATATTGATCCATTGCGCATAATCTTGGCAGTGACTACTTTGCCCGGTTGCAGACTAGCCACAGTTTCAAGCATCACATTCCAGTCGCTGATAGTTTTATCATCTATCGCAATCAACAGATCTCCGGTTTTGATGCCTGCCTGTTCAGCAGGGCTTTTGCGTATTATTTCTGTGATCAGCACTCCGGTTGCGTTTCCCAGTTTGAAAGATTCCGAAAGTTCCGGCGTCAGTTCCTGTATGCCTGCACCTATCCATCCCCGTGTCACGGAGCCATTCTGGATAATTTGTTCCATGGTCTTTTTGGCGGTACTGGCGGGAATTGCGAAGCCTATACCGAGGGAGCCACCGTTAGGCGAATAGATGGCGCTGTTAATGCCGATCAGATTGCCGTTTATATCCACCAGTGCGCCACCCGAATTTCCCGGATTGATCGCTGCATCAGTCTGGATAAAATTTTCAAAGGTACTCAGTCCCAGATGATCTCGCTTTAGTGCGCTAACGATGCCCATCGTGACTGTCTGCCCTACGCCAAACGGATTGCCGATAGCCAACACCAAATCGCCCACATGAGCCAGTTCCGGGTGACCAAAAGTGATCGAGGGTAGTTTGACAGACAAATCTATTTTAATCACGGCCAGGTCGGTTTCCGGATCAGAGCCGATGACATGCGCCCGTGCCTTATGGCCATCAGCCAAGGCCACTTCTATCTGATCAGCGGCCTCCACGACATGATGGTTGGTCAGTATGTAACCGTCCGGACTAACGATCACGCCGGAACCCAGACTGGAACTGGTTTGCGATTCCATCTCACCCGGATCCCCAAAGAAAAATCGAAAACGCGGATCTTCCAGCAGTGGATTAATGGGAGATTTGATATTGGTACTGGTAAAAATATTCACCACACTGGGCATGGCTTTTTGGGCTGCTGCGCTTAGCCCCACCACTTTAGCTTCGGTATTGGCTGGCGTGCTTTCCAGCAAAGTAACGACTCCGCTATGAGCAGCACTCGGCAGCAACTCCGGCTTGAGGGTCTGGATGATAAAAAGCAGCGCCATCGCGATGGTGACGGCCTGAGTAAATAATAACCAGTGTTTACGCATGATATGATTCGCCCACACTTTCGGGATAAAAGGGAACAGATGCTACTCAATGAATTATGCGATTATAACGCAAGCCTGCTACAAACTTCACTGTTCAAGGATTATTGTCCGAACGGACTGCAGGTGGAAGGGCGTGCTGAAGTCAGGCGTATCGCGACCGGTGTTACGGCATCGTTTGCCGTACTTGAAAGCGCGATTTCCTGGGGCGCTGATGCGCTGCTGGTACACCATGGTTATTTTTGGCGTGGTGAAGACCCTGAAATCAAGGGCATGAAAAAACGCCGTCTTGCCTTTTTGTTGAAAAATGACGTTAGCCTGCTGGCCTACCATCTGCCACTCGATGCGCATGCCGAACTAGGGAATAATGCAAGGCTGGGGATA
>CAIRBC010000379.1 GCA_903876685.1 uncultured Nitrosomonadales bacterium
ACGGCAACGCTGAATGCGAACGCCAGCGACATTGCAGCGCCACCAGTCACGGTAAACTTCACGGCCGGACCGATAACCGCGCTGGGGATCAATCTGCAACCCTCGAGTATTCTGCCGCAAGGCACTACGGTTGTGACCGTGGTGGCGACCGATACCAATTCCAATGTGGTGGGGGCAGGGCAGACGATTAACTTCTCGAGCAGTGGAACGGGAACCTTCAGTGCCTCGAGCGGTATCACCGATGTGAACGGCAGGGTTTCGGTGACCTATACCGCAGGCAACGCTTCAGCAACGGATG
Organism: uncultured Nitrosomonadales bacterium; assembly: GCA_903876685.1. GTDB lineage: Bacteria > Pseudomonadota > Gammaproteobacteria > Burkholderiales > Gallionellaceae > Gallionella. The sequence goes on from CAIRBC010000379.1 coordinate 299, forward strand.
TACTGAAAGCCCGCGCAGCCAACGGCATAAATAACACGGCAAACCTGACCGTAGCCAGTGGCATCGCAGTAGTGGGTTCGATTACGGTCGCGCCGACCGCGGCCTCGATCAAGGTGGGTGGGGCAACTTCTGTAATTAACGCGACGGTCAAGGACAGCGCGGGAGTGGCGATTTCGGGTGCGACGGTAACGTTTGCTACCTCCTCCGGCAGTTTGTCGGCGGCGAGTGCGGTCAGCAATGGCAGCGGTATCGCGACGGTGACACTGACTTCAGCTGCCAGCGTGCTGACGGCGAATGTGAGTGCCAGCAGTGGCGGCTATACTGCCAATACCCCTGTGGTGTTTACCGCCGGAGCAGCCTCTGTCATCAGTTTGAATCCAGCACCCAGTACGGCAGTGCCCGGAGGAAATTCCACGATTACGGCCGCTGTGTTAGACGGAAACGGTAATCCAGTTTCCGGGGAAGTATTGACCTTTTCGTTTGCACAAAGGGGCAGCGGCACGCCATCCCTGAGTGCCACCACGGTTGCTACCGACATTAACGGTCTGGCGCGAGTGACTTATACTGCAGGGGCTAATGCGGGTGCAGATATCGTAACAGCGACTGCCAGCAATGCGGTGGCAGCGGCAGGGCTTAGTCGCGCTACCATTACGGTGGCCAGCAATGCGGTCGTGGTCGGTTCGATACTGGCTTCGACCAGCAAGGGCAGCATTACGGTTTCGACCGGGACGGCTCAGATCAGTGCGGTGGTAAAGGATGTGTCGGGTGTGGTGCTGGCAGGTCAAACAGTGACTTTTGTTGCCTCTTCGGGTTCGCTGACCGCCTCATCTGCAGTGACCGATACTAATGGAATCGCCACTACCAGTCTGGTCGCCGGTGCCAGCGTATTGACTTCTACTGTTAGTGCCAGCGTCGGGGGCTATACTTCAAATGTCAGCGTGGCCTTCACGGCAGGGGCTGCTAATACGGTGGCGGTTAGTACGGCACCGGCAGCGATCAAAATTGCAGGAACGTCAACTTTCTCTGCCCTGGTGGTTGATGCCAACTCGAATCCTGTGGCGGGTGAAACGGTGACCTTTGCCATCACCGTGAAAGGGAGCGGTCTGCCTACCCTGGGAAGTCAGACGGCAGTCACCAGCGCGAATGGTCTGGCCGTGGTTTCTTACACGGCAGGTGCCTCGGCGGGTACGGATACTATTACGGCAACGACCAGCAATGCTAAAGTGGGATCGGCCAGTATCACTTCTGCCGCGAATACCACAGTGGTGAACAATGTGCTGCTCAGCACCGGTGCCGCTTCTATCGCAACGGGAGGATCAACCACTTTTGTTCGTGCAAAAGTGACGGATATAGATGGTTTGGCTGCTGTGGGCATCAGCGTTAATTTCACGACTAGTGCAGGTACACTGACTGGTGGTCTGACCAGTGTAACCGTGGTGACCGACAACACCGGTACTGCACAACTGTTGCTGACCAGTTCCAATAATCTGGGAACGGCGAATATTGTGGCGAATGCCAGTGGTTTTGTGGCGACGTCCAGCGTCACTTTTGCCTCTGGCAACTCCACATCGGTGGCGCTGACTGGTTCTGCTTCTTTGACGAGCGGAGGTGCTGCCACGCTTACCGCCTTAGTGCGGGATGTCAATGGCAACCCGGTGCCTTATGAGACTGTTACGTTCACTTTTGCCAGCAATCTGTCTGGTGGATCACTGGCGTCGGCAACGGCGGTAACCAGCGTAAACGGTCTGGCAACGGTGGTTTATACGGCAGGTATCGCCGCAGGCATTGATACGGTGGTGGCGACCCTGACAAATGGTACTGCCTCCACTGCGGTCAGCATGACGGTACTTGCGGGTGCTTCTGCTGCAAAGCTTTCTATAGCGACCAGCAGTGGCAGCGTGAAGTCAGACAATTCAAATTCCGCAACTATTACCGTGACGGCTATTAATTCGGCTAATGTAGTGGTACCCGGGGTGACGATTAACTTTAGTTCAACCGGAGGTATATTGACTCTGGGTTCGGCTGTCACCAATGCTTCTGGTCAAGCAACCGTCGCGATAAGTTCCGGTAACCTGGATCCAACTACCCGGACAATCACGGTTACGGCTGTTTCAGCGGGAGCTAGTTCTGTCTCTATCCCGATTCAGATTACCGGTTCTGCCATCACTCTGTCTACTACCGGAGGGACGAGTCTGGTTTCTGGTGTCTCGCCCACTTCAACGACACTCAACGTAAAGGCCACTGATGCGGGCGGCAATGCGGTAGCAGGTACGCCAGTGACATTGGTTGTTTCAGGCGCGGGTAATGTCACCCTTGCCCCTGTTTCAGGTAATACTGATTCCAATGGACAGTTGGCAGTGACAGTTACGGGGCAAAGTCCAGGTACTTCCACGGTGACGGTAACGGCGCTGGGTGTCTCAAGAACACAGGACTTTACCGTGAGCGCGAGTGGCAGCGAATTCAAGATTAGCTCACCTGTATCGCCTGCCACTTTGGTTACCACTACCGGTTTATTGCCCTTTAATGTGCAGATCGGTGCAGATGCGACGATCACACAGGTACGTTTATCCACTACGATTGGCACCTGGTCAGTTTGTACCGGCGGAACAGGCGTGGGTACTTCAGTCTGTCTGTTGCCTTCAACGGCATTTTCAGGTGCTTACCCAAATCAAACAGCCACGGCAACGTTAATTTCACTGGTAGCGGGAGCGGCGAGTGTGCAGGTTGAGGCGCTGGATGCGTCCAGTAAAGTGCTAGTGACGGTTCCCGCTTCAGTAGCTATTACTTCTGCCACCGCGGCTTCTATCAGTCTGCAGAGTAGTGTTAGCGTGCTGCAACCCAGCTCTATTCAGACGCCAAATAACACCAGCGTGATTGCCACGGTGCGAGACGCCAGCAACCAACCGGTAGGCAATGCCGCTGTTACGTTCAGCATCGTTAACCCGACGGGTGGCGGTGAGACTGTCTCACCAGCGCTGAGCCTTTCATCTGATGGCACTACGTCTATTCCTATCGGCCAGGCTAGAACTATCTTTACGGCGGGTTCTTTGCCCTCGACACCTGGCGGTGTGACGATAAGAGGGATGGTGGTAGGTATCGGGAATGGGGTATGTCCTGCTTCAGGCACTGCAATTTGTGCGGATACGGTTATTAATATCGGGGATACGGCGGGTTCTATCGTGATCGGCCAGTCAACTACAATAGGCATTGCACCGAACGATACAACCAACACCACTTATATGTCGACGCTGAATTTACTGGTTTCCAACTCAAATGGAAATCCTGTCAGCGGAGCGGTGGTTTCTCTGAATGTATGGCCGGTCAGTTTTAGAACGGGCATCTATACCTATGATGCATCGACCAGTACTTGTAGTACCACGACTTATGCGGAATTCCCGAATGAAGATGTGAACAAGAACTTGATACTTGATGCAGGCGAAGCGCTGACGACGGCTGTGGCGATGGCGGCCTTTCAAACTACATATGCGGGAACGCCGGGTAGTTGGGCAACCCCTTATGTAGTTCAGAGTAACCAGTTAATACCTCCGGCAGCGGCGGCGGGGAATGTGCCGGCTACGGTGACGACTGATAGCAATGGCCTGGCCAGTTTTAATTTGATCTATCTAAAGCAATATGCCAGCTGGATTGTTGCTCAGATCACTGCCACAACCATTGTTCAGGGAACTGAAGCCACTTCATCGATCAAGTTTGCGTTGGATAAATCCAAAGCGGACATGTCTAGTAGTCCGTGCGTCTTACGTAATTCTCCCTGGAACACTAAATAGGAGCTGAAATGAAAAAAAGTATATTTTGTTTGTTGGTAGTATTGAGTTTGGCCGCTTGTGGCAGCGGTGAGAAGGCTGCCACCAGTGATGCTGCTTTGAAGAAGCAGGCGGATGTGGCCAAGGCAACTTTGCAGCAAAAGGCAGATGCGATGGCGCGCGAAGCCTCGATGTTGCCGCCTCCACCTGCAGAGAAGAAAAAGTAGTTTTACCGCTCAGGCGCACGATACGCAATTTTGTTGAGTAGTTGCGGCTCTGTTGCAGGGCTTTAACTGGGACAAATTCGACAGGCTGGTTGTGGCTAAGGCCACATCAGCCTTTAGTCTATCGATTTATCGCAGCGAGTGAGGTTAGCGATGGTTCGCTTATTTTGTAGTGACTATGGCTACGGGTTCTGAATCCGCCAGTACCGTCGGGGTCGCCAACGGTGTTAACGCGCCGCTGATACTAACGCTGTATTGAGAAATATTGTTAGTTAAATAATTGGTGATATAGAGATATTTTCCATTTGAATTCATCGCGATTGCGTTGGGTGCAGTGCCGGTCGCGACGGTGGGCGTGCCCATTTGAGTTAATAATCCGCTGGCACCTATCGTGTATTGTGTACTGTTTCCGCTCGCGTAATTGCTTGCATAAGCATATTTTCCGGACTTGTCTACGGTCACGGCACTGGGTGAAGTGCCCGCTGTGACGGTCGCAGGCGTAAGCGGTGTCAGGGTACCATCGACCCCGACGGAATACTGCGATACATTGTTGCTGCCAAAATTAGCCACATAGGCATAAGTGTCTGAAACGGCTATTGAATAAGGCTGCAAGCCTGCAGCAACCGTTGCCGGGTTGAGTGGGATTAAGCCGCCATCTCCACCTATTGTATATTGTGAGAGGTTGCCGCTAACTTTATTGGTGACGTAAACATAGTTGCTCGAAATGGCGATGGAGTCAGGTTGGCTACCCGCAGCAACCGTTGGCGTGTTCATCGGATGCAAGGCACCGTTGCTATCGATGGTGTATTGATAAAGGTTGCCGCCGCTATTATTCGCGACATACAAATATTTGCCTGAAGGATCTGTTTTGGCGGAGACGGGATATAAGCCGGTGGTAATTTCAGAGGGAGACATTGGCGTCAACTTACCCCCTGCGCCGATGGTGAATTGTGAAAGGGTGCCGCCAGAATTGGCGACATAAACATATTTGTTCGAAGGATCAATGGTTAGCGAGGTTGTGACTGAAGTGGGTATTGCTGATGCGGTAACCGTTGCCGGGGAGATAGGCATCAACGCACCATCGGCTTCTATGCTGTATTGTGAAACTTTGTTGCTGCCGAAATTGGCTACATAGGCGTAGCCGATGATATTCTGGCAATTAACCGCGACCGTGCTGACATTGCCGCTGGCAGTGCCGTTGCCATTGCTTACCGTGCAATATTGACCTGCAGGCTGTGTGAGGACAGAGACGTTGTAGACGACCGGACTGTGGTCAAAGCTGAAGGTGGTCGCATTGGACAATACGGTATAGGGTGTATTGCTACTGCCTGTATTCTGTAATATCAAACCATTACTGCTAAGACCGGTTATGCTACCACCCACTGAATAGAGGTTAGTGCAAGTAATTGACGCATTGGCCGCATTCAGTTGCCAGGTATTAGTTCCATCCACGATCGTGCAGTGTTGACCGTTGGGTTGTGCAGCGATAGCAATGTTGTAGTTTTGCCCTTGAATGCCGTTTGTTTCTACATAGTAGGTGGTATCTTTAGTAAAGGTTTGTGAGAGTGCGATTCCGCTTTTTAAGGCAGAGCCGCTGTACTGCAAGGTCAGTGAATCAAGAAGTCCGGTTATTGTTCCACCTATAAAATATTTGGGTGGTGTAATGTTGGAACAGTTAGTCTGGCAAGAGGGAGAACCGCCACCGCCCCCCCCCCCGCAGCCCAATAATATCAGTGTGGAAATAACCAGTACTGCGACTAATTCCAACGATTTGAATTCAAATTTACTCATGTTAGTTCGACGCTGTAAAATTTAATGAATAATTACAGATAAATACACTCGCAGTTCTGGAGAAAGCTGTAATCAGAACTTATCTTTTGAATATGCCTTGAGCCAGCGCGCCGCTTCCAGCGCAAAATAGGTCAGTATTCCATCTGCACCGGCACGTTTAAAGGCCAGTAGCGCTTCGAGCACGCAGGCTTGTTCGTTCAGCCAGCCGTTTTGTGCAGCGGCCTTGAGCATTGCATATTCGCCGCTGACTTGATAAACGAAGGTGGGTGCCTTGTATTCATCTTTAACGCGACGCAGGATGTCCAGATAGGGCATGCCAGGCTTGACCATCACCATGTCTGCGCCTTCTTGTAAATCCAGGCCGACTTCCCATAAGGCTTCATCGGAATTGGCGGGGTCCATCTGGTAGGTGTATTTATTGCCTGAGCCCAGATTGCCACTGGAACCGACCGCATCGCGGAACGGACCGTAGAAGCTGGAGGCATATTTGGCAGAATAGGCCATGATGCGGGTATGAATATGCTGATGTTCATCGAGTGCGGCACGGATGGCGCCGATGCGCCCGTCCATCATGTCAGAAGGGGCGACGATGTCTGCGCCTGCGGCAGCGTGGGTCTGCGCCTGCTTCTGTAATACGCTGACCGTTTCATCATTGAGCACATATCCGCTTGCGTCTATTAGTCCGTCTTGACCGTGACTGGTATAGGGGTCGAGCGCGATGTCGGTCATGATGCCGAGTTCGGGGAAGTTCTTTTTAAGTGCCGCAACCACGCGCGGTACCAGACCCAGCGGGTTGTAGGCTTCACTGGCATCCAGGCTTTTCAGCGGTGCGTCGATCACCGGGAAAATTGCCAGGGCAGGTATGCCCAGTTTGACGCATTGTTCCGCTTCCAGCAGCAACAAATCCAGCGTCTTGCGCTGTACACCCGGCATTGATTTGACTTCTTCTGCGCGATTGCTGCCTTCGAGAACGAAAACCGGATAGATGAAATCAGCCGGGCTTAGACTATTTTCTCTCATTAAATCACGGCTAAAGGCATCATGGCGCATCCGGCGCATCCGGGTTTGCGGGTACTTTCCAATAATATTCATATTTTTTCTCGAATTTTTGAACTTTTTTTAAAATCTGTACTCCGACACTATGTTCGGTGATTAACCGTTCCCCGTTTCTCCTCCCTGAGCGGGTGTCTTAACCCTGTTAAGACTTTTGACCCCCTGATACGTCCGGGGGTTTTTTTTATGTTTTTTTCAGCCAACCCGCGATAACTTTCTCAGCCTCTTCCATACCGGTCTTCTTCAGGCTGGAAAATAACTGCACGGTGCAACACGGAAAATGTTCGGCCAAATGCGACTTCAGACGATTCAAGGTCAGGATGGCCTGCTGTCTGCTGAGTTTATCAGATTTGGTGAGCAGGATATGCACGGGTTTTCCGGTAGGCAGAAACCAGTCCAGCATATTCTCGTCCAGCACCGTCAGCGGATGACGGGCATCCATGATGACCACCAAACCGCTTAATTCAGTACGTGTTTGCAAATAATCCGAGAGCAATCCTTCCCAATGCCGTTTGCTTTCCGGTGGCACTTTGGCATAGCCATAACCGGGCAAGTCCACCAGATAATTGTCATCGCCCAACGAAAAATAATTGAGATGCTGAGTTCGCCCCGGCGTCTTGCTGGTATAGGCCAGACGCACATGGTTTGCCAAAGTATTGATCGCACTAGACTTCCCGGCATTGGAGCGGCCGACAAAAGCCACCTCTCGACCGCAGTGATGATGCAGGTCTTTGAGATGATTGACGGTGGTATAAAAGGCCGCCTGAGAAAATAGCCCCATTACCAGTTAGTGAAAACTTTGTCAGCGGCAGCGATAGTCGCTTCGATGTCCGCAACCGTGTGGGCGGCCGACACGAAACCGGCTTCGTAGGCTGAAGGCGCCAGATAGACACCGTGTTCCAGCATCGCATGAAAGAAGCGATTGAAAGATAGTTTGTCGCAACTCATTACTTCCTGGTAGCTAGTGGGAAGATTATTGCTGAAATACAGACCGAACATGCCTCCGACAGACTGGGCACAGAAAGGGACACCATGCTTTCTAGCTGCAATGGTCAGGCCTATGGTGAGTTCGGTGGCGAGTTCTATAAGATGTTCATAGAAGCCGGGCGCTTGCACCAGCTTTAAAGTGGCCAGACCTGCCGCTACTGCCAGTGGATTGCCCGACAAAGTACCTGCCTGGTATACAGAGCCGAGCGGGGCAAGGCATTGCATGATGTCGCGCCGCCCGCCGAAGGCAGCAGCCGGTAAGCCGCCACCCATTACCTTGCCCAGGGTGACCAGATCCGGCTGAATATGATAATGACCTTGCGCGCCTTGCAGGCCGACCCGGAAGCCGGTCATCACCTCATCCAGTATCAGCACTGAACCGTGTTGCGTGCAAAGCTTGCGCAAAGCCTGTAAAAATGCAGGGTGCGGTGCAACCAGATTCATGTTGCCTGCGACCGGTTCGACGATCACCGCCGCTATTTCGTGGCCAAATTCTGCAAACGCACGCTCCAGCCCTTCAGCATCGTTATAGTCCAGCACGGTGGTGAGCGCGGCAATCTCGGCAGGCACGCCCGAGGAGCTGGGCTGACCGAAAGTCAGTGCGCCTGAGCCGGCCTTGACCAGCAAGCCGTCTGAATGACCATGATAACACCCCTCGAATTTGACAATCCGGCTACGGCCGGTAAAGCCGCGCGCCAGCCGTATCGCGCTCATCGTGGCCTCGGTACCAGAACTGACCAGTCGTACCATTTCCAGGCTGGGTAAAAGTTTGCATAGCAATTCGGCTATTTCCAGTTCACCCTCGGTAGGGGCGCCGAAGCCCAAGCCCTTGGCGGCAGCGTCCTGCACCGCCTTGACGACTTCGGGATGGCAATGACCGACGATCATCGGTCCCCAGGAACCGACATAATCGGTGTAACGCTTGCCCTCTGCATCCCAGACATAAGCGCCTTGTCCGCGTTGAAAAAATAACGGCGTTCCTCCTACCGAACGGAAGGCGCGTACCGGAGAATTGACGCCACCAGGGATGACCTTTAGCGATGCGTCGAATAATTGTTGATTGTGATTAGTCATTTATTTGATCTTTCTACTGATAATAATTCAGGTTTGCAAATTGCTTTGCGGCAAGCTCAATATCGGGCGCTGAAAATACCGCTGAAATTACCGCTAGCGCATGGGCACCGGCAGCAAGCAGTTCTGAGCCGTTCTGTACGTTTATACCGCCGATCGCCACAATGGGTAAGGCAAGTTCACGTCTGGCCTGACGCAATAAATCCAGGTCTGCATGCACCGCACCGGGTTTTACCGTTGACGCGAAAAAACTGCCGAAAGCAATATAATCAGCGCCCTGATTAGCAGCTTCCAAGGCCAAAGACAATTGATTATAACAAGAGACACCGATCAATTTGTCGACACCCAATAGGGTTCGTGCCTCGGCAATACTGCCGTCAGTGCCGCCCAGATGCACGCCATGCGCATTCACTTGCTGAGCCAGTTTCACGTCATCGTTAATGATTAATAGCGCGGAAAATTCATTGCATAAATCGCTTAAGGCGCCCGCCTGTTCCCGTTGCAAGGCGCGGCTGGCAATCTTGTTGCGATATTGCAAGATTCTGGCACCACCGGTAAAGGCGAGCCGCACCTTGCGCAGCAATTCTGCGGTGTTACTATCGTCTGGCGTGAGTGCATATAGTCCGGAAATGCCGGGATGAAAGTCACGCTTGAGCATGGGTTGTAATATATTTTGCATGAATAATCTTTAATTGAGTCGTTTGGGTGGATCTTCTTCTTCCTCATCACTGCGTGCCCAGAACAGGCGGTCAGGAATATGCTGCCCCATGCCGGGACGAAAGCCTGCATTCAAGGTTTGCCAGGTGTATTCCTGAGCTTCCTTGACTGCTTCAACAATGTCCAGACCCTGCGCTAGTAACGCCGCAATCGCAGAGGCCAGCGTACAGCCTGAACCATGATAGATTCCTGGTAGACGCGCCCAGCTATCCGAACTGACGACACCACGCTTATTGTACAAAATATTCACTACCTTGGTGGTCTGCTCATGGGTGCCGGTAATCAGTACATATTCGCAGCCCAATTTCAAGAGCCGTCTGGCACATTCTTCCAGACTGGGATCGTCCTCTTCGTTTTCTTCGTTCAAAGCGAGACGGCGTGCCTCCACGCTGTTTGGCGTGATGATGGTCGCCTGTGGAATCAATAGTTCACGCATCGCTTCCAGCATATCGTCATCCGTCAGTTCATCGCCGCGACCGGAGGCCAGCACAGGATCAAGTACCATCGGGATATCCGGATAATCCGACAAAACTTCGGCAATGGCTGCAATATTTTCCACGCTGCCCAACAGACCGATTTTGAACGCCGCTACTGGCACGTCTTCCAGCATGGCGCGTGCCTGGTCGACCACCCAATCGGGATCGATGGGCAGGATATCGTCTACCCCGCTGGTATCTTGCACGGTGATGGCAGTGACCACAGACAATGGATGGCAGCCCATACTGGAAACTGTTAACAGGTCAGCCTGCAAACCGGCACCACCCGAAGGATCGGTGGCGGCAAAACACATTACGAGAGGGAATGATTCAGGCATGATTATGAATGATGGTAATATCCGATAGCGGTAATGTATTTTACCATGACCGTCGAAATCAAACACCAAAGGAGAAATTTTGATGCGATTACTTCATACCATGCTACGCGTGGTCGATTTACAAAAATCACTGGCTTTTTATACCGGTGTGCTGGGGATGAAATTACTGCGCAGCGCCGATTACCCTGAAGGGAAGTTTACCCTGGCTTTTGTTGGTTTTCAGGATGAAGCGGATGCTGCGGTAATTGAATTGACACACAACTGGGGCGTGGAAAGCTATGAACTTGGCACTGCCTATGGACACATCGCCATAGCGGTGGATGACGCTTTTGCAGCCTGTGAAAAAATAAAAGCCTTGGGCGGTAAAGTGGTCAGGGAAGCGGGTGCCATGAAACACGGAAACACCGTGATTGCTTTTGTTGAAGATCCGGACGGCTACAAAATCGAATTAATCCAGAAGAAATAAAGCGTAAATGTCGGGCGCAAACTGACGTGCCCGACCTACGCTCTACCAGATGGAATTGATTTGGGAGAAATGTTCGAATTACCCTAGAAAAACAGTCGGATAAATACTCTATAAAAGTTCAATTTTTAGTCATTTAAATCTTTCCTGCGCAGTAGAATTGTTCGAAATTAAAGTATAATGAGCAGGTCATCAGCCACAGTGGCGCTGATTTAATTGACAAGAAAATAAGTGGAGTAGTATGCCTAAGCACATTGTTCGTTTATTGGCACTGATCGCGATAATTGCGACCATTGCTCTCTTCGCAAAGTCATTTTTCAGAGCAGATTCTTTTTATCAGTACGGGCATTATCGAGGTAATGCTGTCGCAGAAATAGCCTCCAAGATTCCCAAGCTTCAGGGGTCAGCCTCCTGTCAGTCCTGTCACAAGGAAGTTTATGAACAATGGACCACAGGCATCCATCGAAAAGCCACCAAGGATAATCAAATTCAGGGCGTCGTTTACAAGTATGGGCCGGGCTGTGAAGTCTGCCATACCGGTCCCGCAGGCAATCACCCCGCCAAGACACCGATGCCACTGTCCATTGAGGACAAAATCACCACGATCACGCATTTAAATCCCCAGCTACACGTCGCCAATATTCCCGGCAGAAAATTGCTGTTGTCTCCGGATGATATGCGAGGCGTCTGCCTGAATTGCCATGAAAAAATGGTGGGTCGTCCCGATGAGCAAAAACAGATTGATCTCGACACGCATAGCGGCAAAGAATTGTGCGTTAAATGCCACAATCCGCATTCGCCCAAGATAAATTTCGCTGCCATGCAAACCGTTAACAACGGCGATGCAGAAGCCGGGAAGAAACTGGCAACGACGATTTGTGCAAGCTGCCATGGTGCAGAAGGGAAGAGTATCACGCCTGCCTTCCCGAATCTGGCCGGTCAGCATGCGGACTTCATGGTGGATTCGATCAATGCGTTTAAAGCAGGGGCGCGCAAGAGTGACATGATGAGCGGAATCGCAGCGACCTTGAGCGATGCGGATGCGCGCAATGTGGCCGCCTACTTCTCTAGAGCCAATTGCACCGTGACGGGTGGAGATAAGGCCAAAGCCGAGTTGGGCAAGGCAAAGGCGGCCAATTGTGCGGCTTGTCATGGTGCGAAAGGTCTGCGTGGCAATGGCGCTCCAGGAATTAGCGGCGGGCCGATGTGGCCGAATCTGGCGGGACAGAATGCAGAATATCTGGCCAATGCGCTCAAGATGTTCCAGGATGGCACGCGGAACCACGCAGTCATGACGACCTTGGCGAAGGCGTTGACTGCAGAGGATATCGACCAATTAGCAGCCTATTTTGCCAGTGTGAGTTGCAAATGAAACCATTAATTAGTGAGGAAACAGTGACTACTCTGAAAACGAAAGCAGAACCCGCTTTGACGCGCCGGAATTTCCTGGGACTACTGGGAAAGGGTGTGGCAATGGCCGGTGCTGTGATTGGTGCCGGTCGCGCAGTATCATCCGAATCCGTGGGCGTACATGAAGTGGTGGGTGCCAAACGTGCCTTCCAGCAAAATGACGAACAGTATGCTGAATCCGTCAGGAATCCACCCAAGATACCTAATTACAACTGGAATGACCGCCAATGGGCGATGGGGGTAGATACCGATCGCTGCATCGGTTGTTTGCGCTGCATGGAAGCCTGCAAGATGGAAAATAGCGTTCAAATGGACGCAAACCATTACCGCACCTGGGTGGAACGTTATGTTTACCTGGAAGGCTCGAATAATGCGATTGTGGACAGTCAGACCGATCCTAAAAATATCGAAAATGTCGGCGGTTCGGAAACAAAATTCCGTTTCGATAACCGTTACAAGAACGTAAAGGTAGACAAGGCATTTTTCGTGCCCAAGCTGTGCAATCAGTGTGAACATCCCTCGTGCGTGCAGGTGTGCCCTACCGGTGCGACCTTCAAGGCTAAGGATGGCCCGGTTTTAATTGACACGACTTATTGCATAGGCTGTCAGTACTGTGTGCAGGCCTGTCCCTATGGCGCGCGCAGTTTCAATGAGGCACGGGGTACTGCAGAAAAATGCAACTGGTGTTACCACCGTATCACCAAGGGGCTCAATCCTGCCTGCGTGGAAGTATGCCCGACGGGTACCCGCATCTTCGGCGATCGCAGCGATCCGCAAAGCCCGGTGAGTCTGTTTATCCGCAATAACCATGTACAGGTGCTTAAGCCGGAAATGGGCAATGCGCCCAATGTGTTTTATAAAGGCACTGACAAGGAGGTGGTGTGATGGGAATTTTTGCTAATGCCACTCCCTACGTAGGTTACGTTTATCCAAACGAAACTGATGTGGCCTGGAGTCAACTCATCGTTATCTACCCGTATATCACCGGTCTGGTAGCAGGTGCTTTCGTGGTATCCAGCTTGCATCATGTCTTCAACATACAGCGCTTTGCAACTATTTCAAGATTTGCGCTGCTGACCGCACTGTGTTTCATGATTTTTGCACCGACGCCGTTGTTGTTTCACCTGGGACAACCTACCCGTGCTTTTAACGCGGTAATCACGCCACACTGGACTTCAGCGATGGCGGCCTTCGGTTATGTGGCGGGTTTCTATCTGTGTTTGCTGATACTCGAAATATGGTTTGCCTTCCGTGCGGATATTGTCGCCATGTCCAAGGTTCGAACCGGCATTATGGGGAAAATCTATAAAGCACTCACGCTCGGTTCGGATGATGTATCAGCGGCCTCGCTGGCTCTCGATCACAAGATTGCCCGAATACTCGCAATGATCGGCATACCCAGCGCTTGCGGCTTGCACGGCTATGTAGGTTTCGTGTTTGGCTCGTTAAAGACACGCGAGTGGTGGTCTTCTGATCTGATGCCGGTGATTTTTCTGCTGTCTGCGGTCGGTTCAGGCGTAGGTCTGGTGATTGTGTTGTATGTACTGGTCTCCAAATACCGTAAGGAACCGATCTCTGACGATACCATGCGCGGCTTGTTGTATGTGATGTTCACCGGCATCGCGGTGGTGATGGTGATCGAAGGTCTGGAATTGCTGGAAATGGTTTACAAGGCGCGGGAAGGGGTCGAAACGGTAATGGCGCTGATTGCCGGGCCGATCTGGGTGGGGATGTATATCCAGTGGGGATTGTCCTTCTTTGCGCTGTTTGTGACCTCGGCCTTATTGCTGTTCGATGTGCATGGCAAGCGACTGGTAACTTGGCTGTTTATCAGCGGACTATCCATGATGCTGGGTGTGCTGGCGATGCGCTGGAACGTGGTCATCGGCGGACAGGAATTATCCAAGACCATGAAAGGACTTCTGACTTTCTATCCCGAGATGTTTGGCAGGGAAAGTATGCTGACCGTTCTGATTATTTTTACTTGTCCCTTTGTCGTACTTTGGCTGGCTACGCAACTGCTGCCGCCCTGGAATACCGCAGCGGAGCATGAATAAAAAGTGTTTGTAGTCGTCATTAATAACCAGGAAAGGGAGAGAAAATGAAAAAATTAATCGTAACCATCGCCGCAGTAGCCAGTTTGGCAGTATCGGGTTTCGCATTGTCCGTGGAGATACCCGCAGTGGGTAAAACCAAGTGTGGTACATGCCATGCCTTGGACAAGAAAACAGTTGGTCCGTCCCTGAAGGATATCGCCGCTAAATTCAAGGGCGACAAGGATGCGGTCAGCAAGATGACTGCTAGCGTAGTCAAGGGGGGATCCTTCGGTTGGAAAATTGCTGCCATGCCCCCTAGAGGCCTGAATGCGACTGATGCAGAAATCAAGACCATGGTTGAATTTATTGCCGGTCTGGCAAAATAAGTGTTATCTTCGGACTGGGTCAGGCGCACTGACCCGGTCTGAAATAAAAAATTGTAGGGTGTCAATCAGCGTAGCGCATTGCGCCGTATGATAATTTCAAATCACACTAAAACTTCCCGAACTAAACCCGATTATTGGTCATCATGCGGTATCGATGCGCGAACCTGTCAGCACATTCTTCATGGCTCAGGCGGCTAATTCTCCGGTATCCGCTGTGGTGTGACGCTTTGCACCCAAGGTTCAAGCCGCTTGCCAAAGCATAGTTCGGCTTCATAGCGTGCCACGCTGATTCCGCTGCGAGCGGGTAGTTGCTCGAAGGCAGGCAGGAAAGAGGTCGGTACATTGATTTGGGTGATGCTGCTGACATTGCCGGTTAGCTGCTGGTCATTGCCTCGGACGGTGCGTTGCGGGCGCACCTCGCCACGTATAATCGCATAACGGTTACGATCAGGATATTTGGTACGCAAGGATGTTTTGTCCAGACCCGCATCGACGACAAACAATCGACTGTTTTCACGCTCCTCGCGCAAGGCATTATTTTTTGCCTCATCCGCCTGCCGCTCCAGGTTTTTATTGTTAGGATTGGCCGCATAGGCAGCCTGTGCGCGAATAGCTTGTAGACGTGCACGTTCCAGCACCTGCCTAAAAACCGGGCCATCGAACTCCATGACCAGGAATACCTCTTTGGAAAGCAACCTGAGAAAACGCTTGGTGCTACGCAGGCTCAAGTCTGCTACATCGAAGCCGAGTGACTCGAGTTTGTTAATGTCCATCCAGGCAGGTATACCATCGGTATAGAATATGCCGGGAGTGGTGTCTTCGGATGGGGCGCGCCAGCGCAGGGTCAGCCAGCTGTTTTCTATACCGCCGGGCCAGGCGGGCGGGAGTTGCAGTTCTCGTTGTGTGAGACGAAGTTTGCTGTCTGGTTCGCCACTGCGGTTATAGGTAACCTCCGCCAGGAAAAAAATATTCACCAGTGTAATGATCGTGATGCCGACCAGTAATGTTTTGTGACTTGAGCTGAAATTCATGGTTTATGCTCCTGGAGTTGATCGATGGAGGCAGACCGTAAGCGGCGCAGGATGAATAAAATCAGTACTGAAATTAGTCCGAGTACCATGAAAAAAAGATATTTAGGCATGACGTTCCACCACCAGTCGAAAAACTTGGTATAGAGGAAAATAATAAAGAAGGTCATGCAGGTATTGACAGTTTCAGGCCAGTCTAGCCGCAACGCCAGCCAGATGAAGCTGGCACTGGCGACAAAACCCAGTAGTTGATAGCAGCCTTCGATCAGCTTATGATCCAGTTCCAGGTAACTAGCCTGTCCCCAGTTGGCAAGCGCCAGTACCGGTAGAAAAAATGCTAATAGTGCGAAAATTCGGTAGACGGCTGGAAAATCCGGGAAGCGTCGATGCGGGATGAGTTGAGGAACCAAAAACAAGGCTGCTGCAGCTGGGAAAAAATTTTCGGGTCGCTGCCCAAAATCCAGCCAGTACATGCCGCCAGCGGTGCCGGTGCGCGCAGATAAAAAAGCAGTGATACAGAGTATTCCGAACGATAACAGTAGTCGTAACTCAAAATTGTAGGCAAGGAACAGCGCGTATGCTGCCCAGAGTAGCAGTGCCTTGTCAGAGGGCTGAATATTATAAATCTGCCCCAGCATGGCGACATTCAATACAAAACAGACGAAAGCTACCAGCGCGGCAAGCCTGGTAAAGTAACCGGAGGAATCCTTGCGATCGATGAGCACTGTTACGCAAAAGCTCACCAGTGAAGCACTCAGCAGCAACATTACTTGCATGGTGGTGCTGTACTTGCCCCAGAACTGGTAGAACAGGAAAAAAATACTGGCTGCCAGTGCCAGCGCACCGATTAAGGAGGCAATACGCATACCCACTGTTAGTTGCCGGGTATCCTGATTGGGATCAATATCTAGTTTGGTGGCGTACTGGGTCAGCAACTCATCATGATAACGGGTCAGGTTATCCTGCTGAGTCGCCGTCAGTTGTAGTACGCCATCCAGTTCCAGTTGCTTCAGTTCGCGGCGAAAAACATGGATGTCATCAGCACGTTCCTGAGCTGCGGTTCGAGAGGAAGTAGGCATAGTGTATGGCTTAAAAATTCAGGTCTGGAATGAAGCAGGATTTAAATAGTTTACTGACGTATCTTGCTACAGATACCCGTTTGAATCAATGTCAATTTGGCGGGAAACACGCGTAAAAATGCGTCCGCCCGGTAAATTGCTTGCGGGATCACCACGGTGCTCTACTTTGGGCAACTGCCCTGGTGGTTGTTTTATTGGCAAAACTTATTATTGCCTGGTTCGTTAGAGCCGTTCCAGTACCGCCGCAAAAAATCCATCGGTTACATGCAGTTGCGGTCGGAGTTCCAGATATTCCCCGGTATCCAGCTCAATTTTTTGTTGCTGTAAAACTTCGCTGGCGGGGCGCAGCACGAAATCAGGATGCTTCTCAAGAAACGCTTTAACAATCTGCTGATTTTCCTCTTGCAAAAAACTGCAAGTAGCATACACCAGCCGACCTCCTTTTTTTAGCAGGCGACTGGCTGAGACGAGTATCGCAGCCTGCTTTTGCGTCAGTTGTTCGATGCTGCCGGGCGACTGGCGAAACTTCAGATCGGGGCTGCGGCGCAGTGTGCCTAGTCCGCTGCAGGGCGCATCTACCAGTACCCGGTCAATTTTCCCCGTCAGGCGCTTCACTTTCAAATCGTTCTCATGCGCGATCAGCATCGGCTGTATATTGCTGGCGGCCGAGCGTTTCAGTCGCGGTTTCAGATTGGCCAGGCGTTTCTCCGAAACATCCATCGCATACAATCTACCCTGGGAATTCATCAGTGCCGACAGCATCAGCGTCTTGCCGCCAGCGCCAGCACAAAAATCCACCACCATATCGGTGCGTCTGGGCGCCAGCAGAAATCCCAGTAACTGACTGCCTTCGTCCTGCACTTCTATCTTGCCTTGCTCGAACAAGGCATCACGATTCAGCGGAATTTTTTCCTTCAACCGAATGCCTATTGGCGAGTATGGCGTGGCATAGGCTTCAATAGACTGTGACTGTAACTGTTCCAATACCTCAGCACGCTTGCAAAGCAACGTATTGACGCGAATATCCAGCGGCGCGCCTTGCTGCATGGAAATACCCAAAGCGAGAATTGCTTCGTCAGAATAATGGCTGCGCATTGTTTCCACCAGCCACTCGGGTAACTCTGCACGTACTGACAACGACAAGTCCTCGGCTCTGACGCTTTTCACAGTGGCCAGCCATTCCTTCTCATCGCGCTTCAATACCGGCTCGATCTCGCGCAGATTATAGCCGCCAAATCTGACCAGCCAAGCCAGCGCCATGCGGCGTGGCGTAGTATTTTCACCGCAAGCCTGTTCCAGCAGCAAACGATGGCGCAACACGCCGAATACGCATTCGGCGACCAGTTCACGTTCATTGGAGCCGATGCGCTCATTTTTGAAAAAGTAGCGCAAGGTAGTGTCAGCAGGGTGTGCCAGCGGCAGTATGGCGCGCAGCGCCTGGATAGCCAACTCCAGTCGGTATTCGGTAATCAGCATGAAAATCTCGATAGTGGACAATAGCGCCGTCTTCTACCACACAACCGGATAAAAGTATATATGTCAAAAGGACTATGCATTCTGACATATTTTGTTTATTTGGAAAGTATGCCTAAATGTTACTCCAATGAAAATTAATCTGGATAAATGACAATGAGTAACTTTACATGGGATAAATCGCTGAGCGTTGGAAATCTCGCCATTGATTCCGGGCATCAAAATTTGATAGGCATCATCAATAGCATCGACTATGCGATTAAAAATCCGAATACCGCAGATTTGTTGCGCGTACTGGGCAGATTTTACGACTTTGCCAATCTGCATTTCAAAGAGGAAGAACAAATCATGTTGTCGATCAATTTTACCTTTGTTGCACACCGGCAGGAGCATCAAGACTTGCTGGAGGATTTGCAAAAAAACATGACACGGCTCAGCCTGAACACGCATACTGAGTCTGGACTGAAACATTACCCGGACTTTTTGAATGACTGGCTGAACCAACATATTGAAGTCGCTTCATCGTCGCTAAAACAAGTTTTAAGCAGTTATGCTTACAATTTTATGCCTGCCTGAAGAATATTATTCATTGTTTCGCTAGCAACGGAGCGCGAACATCCTGGCCGCAAGCGAACTTGAAGCTCGCGTTTCCGGATGTCTGAATGGTGTGGGAAATATAAAATTATCCTTGGATAATTCAGAATCCTTCTCACTATTTCCTGTGACTCTGCGCATATTTACTTTCTATTTGAATTGCATTAGCATAACAGGGGTTTTTAACCATGAATTTTGAGTGTTTCTTATGATCCGTCACCTGCTTAATCAAAAACTTTCTGCCCGTTTTTTAATTTTTCTAGCTTGTCTGAGTTTCTCGGCATCGATTCTGGCGCTTGAGGCGGGCGCTCAGGCATACGATTTTGAGTTGGCGGGTACTCAAGGAACCTTGAAGCTCTCGCAAATCAAGGGCAAAGTGATTTATCTGGATTTTTGGGCATCCTGGTGTGGGCCATGCCGGGAATCTTTTCCCTGGATGAACGAGATGCAGGAAAAATATAAGCAGCTGGAGGTGGTGGCGATCAATCTGGATGCGAATGATAATGATGCCAAAAAATTTCTGGCTCAGCACAGTGCCAGGTTCAAAGTGCTGTTTGATCCCAAAGGGCTAACGCCAGAAAAATACGGTGTTATGGGAATGCCAACCAGCTTCATTATCAGTAAAAACGGCAAGGTACTGGTTCAGCACATGGGTTTTAAACAGGCGGATCGAGCCGACTTGGAACGATTGATACAGTCTGCTCTGGGAGATCAGAAATGAGCCTTTACCGGATGGTTGCGGTGATCGCTTTGCTGGTTCTGATATCCGGCTGTACCTCGCTTAGCTCGGTGAAACCATGGGAAAAAGGGGTGCTCTCCCGTCCGGAAATGACCTTTGAAAAAGATCCGCAGGATGCCGCATTCTCTGAACATATTTATTTCAGCAGGGAAGCTGCCTCGGGTGGCAATGGTGTGGGCGGTGGCGGTTGCGGGTGTAACTGACATGGGAACGAAATTTTTGTTTGAAGTGGATAATACCAAGGGCTGCTCACAAGTTTGCAGTATCCTGGCTGCAGCACTCTCTTTAGTGCCCATCGCGCACGCCGATACCGCACCGGAACGTGGCGTGATCAGTCTGAAAGCGATGGACTATCACGATTCACAACCCGGCCAGGATCGGATCGGCATTGATGCAAAATCGCTGCGGATAATGACGCCGATTGCAGGTGAATGGTCTGTGGAAGCGGGGCTGACTTCGGATACCGTGTCAGGCGCATCGCCCTATTACCATACTCAGGCATTGACACCGATGCACGATAAGAGAACCGGAAGAAATATCCAGTTGACCCGCTATTTTTCGCGTGGTCAACTTTCCGTTGGACATAGCTATTCCTCCGAATCGGATTACTTCTCGCAAGGCTACTCGGTGCAAGGTAGTGTCAGCACTGAAGACAAGAACAGCACCTTGAATTTTGGCCTGGGAAGCAGCAATGACGTAGTCAATGCACTGAATGCACCCGTCCCGGTGCTTGACCAGCCCAAAAAAACCCTGGAAGTGATGCTGGGTATTACTCAGATTTTGACGATGTACGACATAGCACAACTTAATCTCAGTTATAGCTCAGGTAGAGGGGACTTTTCTGATCCCTACAAGGTAATGGATCACCGTCCGGATCACAAGCGACAAACTACGCTGGTGACCCGCTGGAACCATCATTTTGCTCAAACGGAAGGTACGGGGCAGTTCAGCTATCGCTATTACACGGATTCATTTGGAATTCATGCGCATACGCTGGATAACGAATATGTACAGCCACTGGCTCACGATTGGACGCTGACGCCGGGAATTCGACTGTATACCCAGAATGCAGCCAGTTTTTATCTGGATCCTGACCCGGCTAATCCGACGCTTCCGACTACACCGCCTGGCTATGACTTGTTTTCTTTCGCACCGCCGACCATGCTTACTTCCCAGGATCAGCGCCTGGCTGCCTTCGGTGCCATCACCTATGGTTTCAAGCTGGCGAACCAGTTGACTCCGGACTGGACGGTGGATTTAAAGTTTCAACACTATGAACAGCAGTCCAAGTGGTGCCTTTCAGGAAAGGGCAGCCCTGGCCTGGCGCCGCTGAGCGCAAAGATAATACAGGTCGGAGTTGCCCGCTATTTTTAAGCTGCAAAAGTTCTGATGGAATCTTTCAGTTTTTACTTTAAGGCAATGGGAAGTCAGTGTGAAATCAAGCTGGCTTCCCCCAATAAACCATTGGCAGAAAAAAAGGCCAAACTGGCCATCGATGAAGTGCTGCGCATCGAAGCTAAATATTCGCGTTATCGCCCGGATAGCATTATCAGCAGGATCAATGCCTCGTCAGGTCTGGGCAAGGTTGTGCCTTGTGATGCGGAGACACTGTGGCTGCTGGACTATGCCGGTACCCTGCATGCCAATAGCGGGGGGTTGTTTGATATTACTTCCGGCGTGCTAAGACGGGTATGGGATTTCAATCAGCAGAAAATTCCTTCGGCAGCAGCACTGGAGGCAGTGCTTGAACTGGTTGGCTGGAATAAGGTGGAGGGAGGCAAGCACGGTCTGTATCTACCTGTCACCGGAATGGAAATTGATTTCGGTGGCTTTGGCAAGGAATATGCCGCCGACCGGTCAGCAGATAAACTTTCAGCAGCAGGGGTTGAACATGGCTATGTCAATCTGGGCGGTGATATTCGCGTATTTGGTCCGCAGCCGGACGGAAAGCCTTGGGTAATCGGTATTGTCGATCCGCGAAAAACTGGGGCTATCATTGCCACTTTCCCTCTGTCATCCGGTGCTCTGGCGACTAGCGGGGATTATGAAAAGTTTTTTGAGCTAGACGGCTGTCGATTTTGCCATATTTTGAACCCTTTTACCGGTTATCCGGTCACTTACTGGCAATCGGTAAGTGTCGTGGCACCTGTGGCGATTGCAGCCGGAAGTTATTCGACTATTGCGATGCTTAAGCAAGCAGAGGGAACCGGATTTCTGGATAGTATGGGTTTTCAGTATTTCTGCATCGATCACACTGGTGCGCATATCAGCAGGAACGTCCGTCTATAAGCAGTTCAAGACGTGTTTCATAATTTAATAAGGGTGAGCATTCAGTTTCAACCCGTAACAGGAATATTTTAAAATGGCATGGATTTACACAGGGTCACCCGCAACCGAAACTATTTCCCCACCTACGGCACAGGTCACCTATTATGTAGATGGTGGGGCGGGGACTAATACGGTTAATACCAATGCCCCGTTTGTTCAAGGGGCATTTACCTATAGCCAGAATCAATCAACCGGTGTGACTACACTTTCCGGTGCCAGCGGCACCGGGCTTAAAATGTACCTGCATAACGTCCAACTGGTTGCTTTTACCAATGGTACCTGGACTGTACCTGCAATCACCGATACCACCCCACCAACGGCTACTTTCAGCCCGGCCTCCGGGGCAACCGGCGTAGCCATTAATAGTCCGATCGTGCTGACCTTCAGTGAGGCGATTCAACTCGGTACAGGAAGCATCGTCCTGAAGACAGCAGGCGGCACCGTCATCGAGACTTTTGACGCAGCCACCAGTAACCGTCTGTTAATCTCCAATAATTCGCCGACTGCGCCGAACGCGCCGATTCTGACGATTACTCCAACCTATAGTCTTGCCAACTCAACCCAGTATTTTCTAACCATTGCGCATGGCGCCATCAAGGATATTACCGGCAACGCCTATGCAGGAACGACGACCTATAACTTCACCACCATCGCAGGAACCGCCATCCAGGCAAATATATTAAATAGCTGGAATCTGCTCGGCAACAGTGTGAACAGCCCGCTTAATGTCGCTACCAGTTTCGGAGATCCGAATAAAATCAGTTCGGTATGGAAATGGATCAAAGCGGGTAGTAAGTGGGCCTTTTATACGCCGTCGATGACCTCCGCACAACTTAGTGCCTACGCCTCGAGCAAAGGCTACGATGTGCTATCCAGCATCAATGGCGGAGAAGGTTTCTGGGTGAATGCGCTAATTCCTTTCACGTTATCTTTACCTGCAGGCATCGCAATTCCTTCAAGCCAGTTTGCGGATACCAACCCTGTGCCCTTGTCTGCCGGTTGGAGTCTGCTGGCGGTTGGTGATAATCCCACCCCCAAGGTTTTTGTAAATACGATTGCCAATCTCACTTCCCTGTGGGCTTGGGATAGCGCCACTTCAAGCTGGTATTTTTACGCACCGAGTCTGGATAATAACGGGACTTTGCAAACTTATATTACTAGTAAAGGCTACCTGGATTTTGCCAGCAAGACGCTGGGTCGGACTACAGGTTTCTGGGGCAATCATCCTTAGTACCACATCCTGCTTGGAAATTGGATAGCGCGTAGGGTGCGCTTGCGCACCATTTGTGATGATTTCAGACACTAATTTTGGTGCGCTTGCGCACCCTGCAAGTGACCGCTAGTTGGTGAGTCTATTCCGAAAATATTAGCAGGACAGGCTGTTAACGTGAAACTCGCGCAGCGATCGTCTTCTCCCTCGCCCGCTTGCGGGAGAGGGATGGGGAGAGGGAAACGGGCATGATGGGTTTCATCATCAGGGGTGGCAATTTGCCATGCCCGTTAGTCAGAAATAAGCGAAGTCTTGTACGCTTGCGCAGCCAATGGTTGAGGGTTGCCGTGAGCGGGCATACTATCAGGTATTTCTGAATGGTAGACCGTGCAAGCAAT
>CAIRBC010000380.1 GCA_903876685.1 uncultured Nitrosomonadales bacterium
CGGTAGCCACACTATTGCCTGATGACTGACTCAATCCCATCCATAGACTGAACATTACGATAAAATCAAGCAGAATCATTCTTGGCAGCAGATAATCTGTGGCCGCAATCAAGTAATACGCCATACAATGTCGGCAAGGCGTCGGGGAAATACGGATTTAAATATTCATGCGTCTTGGCTGGAGCCTGGCGGCGATGCTTCATGAAAGGCCGATGTTCATGGTAACATGAAAATTATGACCAGATTGTACAGGAATAACGATGCCCTCCACTAATCGATACCGACTTCTGCTGCAAGTTAGCGCCATTGCTGCGCTGGTAATAGGCGCAAAGTTCTGCGCTCATTTTTTTGGATGGGAAGTTCTCTCCATCAATCCATTATTTTCCGGGATTGTGGCTGCCAATGTATTCCTGATGGGTTTTCTTTTGAACGGTGTTCTGTCCGATTTCAAGGAAAGTGAGCGTATCCCCGGTGAGTTGAGCGCATGCCTGGAGAATATGGCACAAGAGGTACTTGCTATTCGAATGGCAAGACCCGAAGCCAAGGTTGGCTCTTGCCTGATTCTCCTGTCTCAATTAAGCCAGGATATTCTGCGCTGGTTTCATAAGAAGAGGCGCACGGCAGAATTGCTGGAGCATGTGAACGCGCTAACCCCGCAGTTCGCAGCGATGGAGCAGTGGTCTCAAGCAACACTGGTGGCTCGTCTGAAGCAGGAGCAAAGCAATCTCAGGCGCACCCTCGCACGCACTCACACCATAAGGGAAACCTCTTTTATTTCTTCGGGATACTTGCTTGCCGATCTCATCACCATCCTGCTTTGCATAGGGCTTGTGCTGGCCAGGATTGAGCAACTTCATGAGTCGCTGTTTTTTGTGGGTGTCATCTCCTACCTGATGATTTATCTGCTGATGCTGATCAGGGATCTGGACAATCCGTTCGGCTACTACGAGCGCTACTCTGCGGAAGATGTCTCCCTAAAGCCGCTTGAGGAAGCGGCGAACCGGCTTACACAGATCGCCAGCCACGAAGCTTTGGATTCGACCTTGTAAAAATAGGCGACAGACTACAGTTTTTATTTAAATAAACGTGGTCTGTCCCCTATTAATTATAAACATAGGCATCAGATATAAGGTAATAATTTATGCGTGTAATGATGATTAACTATTTTGATATATTCCCAGTAACCACTGGTGGAAGAATTGCCAGTTATGGTTATTTAAAAATGTTAGAAAATATAGCAACTGATTTAAGAGTTTTGATTTTAGAACCACATCTTAATACTGAAACGATAAATAGTGGAATTAAATGTTCATTTGCAGCCTATACCCCTATTAGTTGTAGAATTCCAAATATTACATTTAGTCAAAATACTATGGCAACAAAAGAAGCATTTATATGTTCTGGAATTATCACGAATAATCTTATGTATGAAGATATAAAAAATTATAAGCCAGATATTATCGTAACAAATGCTTCATTAGATTTCAACAGGATATCAAATAACATTAATGTATTTAGATATACATTCGATAGCATAGAAAAGCATATTGAAGAAACTATACCCAATTTAACAATCAATGATAAAACAAATATAGAAAAATTATGTGAAATAATGTACAAGAATTATAAAGGTGTTTTTTGTTGTTCTAGTATAGACGAAGACGATAGATATAATATTAAATATGTTCCGTTTTATGTTCCTATAAAAAATACCACGCATACAAATACCTTGGAATCCTATATATTATTGTCAGGCTCAAAAGGGTGGCACCGATTTGAAAAATCAGTTAATTGGTGTAAACAATCATTATTAGATAAGTTACCACAAGATACTAAGTTATATATCTACTGTAAAAATGCAGAATCCTATGGGAAACATAATAAAATTCATTACAACTCAAATCCACATGGATATGACCCAACCGGCATTGAATGGTTAATTCAACCCCAAGAATATTTATCCGGCATTCCCTGTAAAATATTAGAAGCAATGTCTCATGGAATTCCAACAATATGTGAAAGTAATACTTTCTCATCCATCTTTAATCAATACGAAGGTATTTTTGACATCAAAAATATTGAAAATATTATACAAGTTAAAAAACGAGTAATTTTAGAAAATAAAATTAAAGAATCATTAACTTTTCATCATGGGTTAGAAACAACAACAAAAAAAATGAGAGAGAAATTATGCTTCATTTAATCATCTTTTTGTCCAAAAAATGGAGGATGATTTTGAATGTTCCGGGAGGTCTGATCTAGTTACTTGCGTTTTTAACTCAGAAAATTACTAATCACGTTATGATTTATATCTAATTTTCAAGTGCATATGAATTTGACAATAATGAGGACAGGCCAAGGTTTTTATTCGAAAAAAACCATGGTCTATCCCCTTTAATCGGGCTAGTTATTCACATCAATGACAACGCGGCCACGAATTTCTCCGCTGAGCACTTTTGATCCCGTTGGAATAGCCTCATCGAGTCCCAGAACTTGAGTTACTGCATCGATTTTGGACACGTCCAGGTCTAGGGACAGCCGGCTCCACGCCTCGACGCGGACAGCATAGGGTGCCATCACCGAGTCGATGCCATACAAGGCGATATTGCGCAGAATAAAGGGTAAAACGGTAGTAGGAAAATCCAGACCCTGTGCCAAGCCGCAGGCGGCAACTGCGCCACGGTATTGTGTCATGGCACAAACATTCGCCAGAGTCGCGCTGCCGACGGTGTCAATTGCACCGGCCCAGGTTTCTGCACCCAGCATTTCACCTGCTGAGGAAAGTGTCGCTCGATCGATAACCTCTGTTGCGCCCAGAGATTTCAAATAGCCAGCTTCACTCAGTCGCCCGGTCGATGCAGTCACCTCAAAACCGAGCTTAGCCAGTATGGCAATAGCGATACTGCCTACGCCACCCGCCGCACCGGTCACCAGTATCGGTCCGTGTGCCGGACGTAGCCCATGTTTTTCAAGCGCCAGAATACACAACATGGCCGTATAACCAGCCGTGCCTATCGACATTGCATTACGTGTTGAAAAATTGGCAGGTATGGGAAGCAGCCATTCACTATTCAGGCGAGCCTTCTGTGCCAAGCCGCCCCAGTGTATGTCGCCAATCCCATAACCGTTAGCCAGTACCTTGTCACCTGGCTTGAATCGCTCGGAGCTACTGGCACTTACCGTACCCGCTAGATCAATACCCGGAATCATCGGCCATTTACGCACTACCGGAAAACGTCCGGTGATAGCCAGACCATCCTTGTAATTAATGGTAGAAAAGTCTATATCCACCGAAACATCCCCTTCCGGCAAACGTTCTTCACTCAAGGTTTCTACCCTGGCGTGCGTCACTGAATCTATCTGCTCCAAATATACCGCTCTAAACATTTTCGACCTTTCAAATTATGGCTCACCCGCATAGCCTGTACCACGTTAATACCTTCGCCGTGCAGTCACCGCCATGAGGTGGGTAATTGGCGATGCACAGAAGCCTGTTTTAAATAATTTTTAAAAAATTGACTTCTGGCTTTGATCTTTATCATCCTTGATTTAAAGGCAAGAATATGCAGCAGCTACGGGCACTCAAACCTAAGCGCGGCGTATCCCTCCATCGACCAGGATAAACCACGCGGGATTAAGGCCTGCCAGTGGTGCTCGCAGTTTGTCGAGCTCTGCAGCGGGGCCGTGAATCTCAAGTCGACTGATCGTGCAAATTTGTAACAGTTCTTTTAGCCTGGTGTCTACATTACCCAGGTGAGTCAGCAAGGCATCCGCATTTTCGTAGCCTTCCCGGCAATGGCAGACATTTCCATTGAAGGAAAATGCATAATGCAGCGCACCTGATTCCAGACTCGTGGATTCCATGAAACTGGGCAACTTCGACTTGAACAAGTCCAATTTGCCTTCAGCCACATCGAAGTAAGGGACGATGGTCACGCAGCAATCAGTATTAAAATTAGTCATTTGATTATTCTCGATAATTAATAGTTATATTGGGGATTCTCATCCTGTGCGCAAGTGTCTGATTGACCCTGTCAGTTGGACATTGTCAATATTTGAACTGCTTGTTACCTAACAGATACGCACAAACTATGCCTGCCTTAAATCAGGTAAAAAAGGGGCTTGAAAGTATGTTTGAGGCTTATTGAAGGCAGCCTTGATGTGACAGTTGTTACAGCATATCGAAACAACTGCTACATTTATTCTAACGGGCATGGCACACAGCCGCCCCATATGATGAAACCCGCACAAGGCGATGGGCAATCTGTACGGCTCTGAATATTGGACTTATCTGCTGCCGCGTCGCGTGGGTTCGGCTCGCGCCCGAGTAATAACCGAAACCGCCTTCCGTTGACGGCTCTTCAGGCGAAACAACTCGGTCTGCTTGACGATTGTTTTGGCAACAGCCATGCTGAATTCCTGCAAGGTGTGGCAACACCGGCCGAAAGTATGCTATCCCGTGCGACAGAACTGCTCGCTATAAAACAGGCACAGCGCAGCAAGGATGAATTGCTTAAACCCCTGGCCGCCTATCTGATCTTTACCCGTAAATAAGCTGGACACAGGAAAAATATTCTGCTATTCTTAGTTCATGCAAATTTATGGACAAAATTTTACCGAGGATATTCTAGAACGTATCCGATTACGGGTGC
>CAIRBC010000381.1 GCA_903876685.1 uncultured Nitrosomonadales bacterium
GAAACAGTTGGTAAATTATTAACGTGAAACTTGCGCAGCGATCGTCTTCTCCCTCGCCCGCTTGCGGGAGAGGGATGGGGAGAGGGAAACGGGCATGATGGGTTTCATCATCAGGGGTGGCAATTTGCCATGCCCGTTAGAGGAAGGGAAGTGCCAGATATTTAATACCGACCAGGGTGCGCAGTTTACCACACCAAGATTTACACAGCCCTTATTAGATAAAGGTATTAAAATCAGCATGGATGGACGTGGTCGAGCTTTGGATAATATCTTTGTGGAGCGACTTTGGCGCACGGTAAAGTACGAATATGTGTACCTGAATGAGTTACGCACTGTGCAAGAAGCCAAAGTTGGATTGGGTGAGTTTTTTTGACCGCTACAACCATCGACGGTTACACCAGTCTCTCGGCTATCAAACACCAACCGAGGTGTATTGGGGCAAAAAATAGGCTACGCCGTCCTCCCAATTTATCATCATTGAAAACACCTCAATGATGATAAATTGGCGAGGTAAATGGGGCGCATTTTTAAGTTACGCTCTATCTTAAATTTTATGTATTTTGGTCTTGACAATGGGGAATACCATAGGAAGTACCATAACTCGGTCAGTTTGGCGACGACTTTAACGCAAGTCAGCTCAAATTTATCGAGTTCGTGCATCAAGGTTTAAAGCGTCCCTCGCCGTGGTTAGAATTAAAGGGACAAATATTGCTGAGCTCTGACCAATTTGTATCTCAACTCAAGCATCGTCTCAACACGATGATCCCCGAGAGAGAAATTACAGGCAATCAACTATTGCCACAACGACTTGATATAGAATAACTATTTTCAAAGGCGGTGTTAGCCGACAAGCAATTGCGCAACAAAGCTATCCGGTATGCCTATCTGGAATAGGGTTACATCATGATTGCCTGTCAGATAGGAATACATCATTCAACCGCGGTGGGTTATCAAGACCTGCCCCCAGTCTTTGTTTCAACAATGTGACAAGATTCATGTGCCAAGTGACAAATACAGGGTCATCGGATTATCACGGCAGGGCGTAAATCCGTAATGCTCATAGAATGACTTGGCATCCTCTCCCTTTGCATTAACCACCAGCGCATAAGCGGCCACATGCTTCTTTGCTTCTAACGGGCATGGCACACTGCCACCCCTGATAATGAAACCCGCCATGCCCGTTTCCCTCTCCCCATCCCTCTCCCGAAGCGGGCGAGGGAGAGTTCGTCGCTGCGCAAGTTTCACGTTAAACAGCGCTCAACTGCACACCCCATTAGAAGCCGCCCTAATCCGCAATTGCGATGAGCCGAATGTGTTGCCAAACGTCCCAGACGAAAGCACGGCACCGGATAACGCGGCAACTTATGTTGTGTACGTTCATCCATTTGAACTGCATCTATTTGCGCGGCGCTCAAACTGTAGTAGCCCAATATGGTTTTTGGCATGTCCGTGTCAATCAACACTCGCACTACGACAATACCCTTCTTGCTTTGCTGGACGGCAAAGCGATGAAGATACTCATCCAGCTCAGTAACACCAGAGATGAAGGATTGGCGATCATGGCAGTGGGGGGCGAGCAATTGTTCCTCAAGCACGCCGCACCTTTTGTGCAACGTTCAAGGCATTTTGTAACGCGACATTCGGCGTAAATGTCCCATTAAGAGCCATCGTGAATGCCTGAAAATCTTGAGCTGACATTGTGATTCGGGATTCCCGATCTAATAGCTCACGTGCTTTTTCCTTAGCGGCCGAGCGCACAAATGCTGCCATCGTGGTGCCAACTAAGGCCGCAGCGCGAGAAACAACTTCCTTTTCTTCCACATCCATTTTCAAATCAAATCGAGCAACAGCAGGCATTGTAACCTCATGAAATACGGTAGATTTACGTATACGGCAATATACCGTACATACGGCAAGTCTGCAAGTGTCACATTCAGGGGGTGTAAGCCCAAACCCCAGAAAATTCCGTCCAGCAAAATGCGGGATTTAAAGGGCCTTGATATTTACAGGCGCCAGAATGTTTCGATCCGTTCTTAATGACTGTTTTTGCTGACCAATAGTGAGCAAGCTCACGAAACGGAAAGATAGTACGTTATGCCTTTCAGGGTATTCAAACCAGGACTTCAAGCCCCTTACGTTCAATCACTGAAAGCAATCGTGCCGCAGCTCCACTCGGTTTTTTTTCTCCGTTTTCCCACTTTTGAACGGTAGAAATGCTGGCGTTTAGGTAAGCTGCAAATACTGCCTGACTGATGTGCAGGCTCTCCCGCAAGCGCCTGATCATTTCTGCCGTGTAGGCTGGCGGTGGCAGGCATTGTGTTTCAAAGTCACGCAATGTTTGCTTGTTCACAGCACCGATGCCATGTAAACCACGCATC
>CAIRBC010000382.1 GCA_903876685.1 uncultured Nitrosomonadales bacterium
AGCACATGCTACTGGCAGTTGGTCTGGCAGTAAAAAATGTAACTGATGGTCGGCAGCCACTGTTGCTTTAAATAGGATTGCATTCATCTTGCTCTCCTTATTTTTGTCTGTTAACCCTGGCGTGAATTTTCCAATCTTTGCGCTAAATTTCAAAAAGATAACCGAATAAATCAGGTTACGCTTTCGTGCAATTCGTTACCCTCAGCCACCCAGATAGGCGCGCTGCACGGCATCATTACCTAGTAGTTCTACTGCTGCGCCGCTCAAGGTAATCGCGCCGCTTTCCATCACATAGCCGCGACTGGCCGCCTGCAACGCCAGTCGGGCATTTTGTTCGATCAAGAGGATGCTCATGCCCTGAGCCGAAATCTCGCGGATGGTCTCGAATATTTTTTGCACCATCAGCGGTGCCAGTCCCATGCTGGGCTCGTCCAGCATCAACAGGCGGGGTCGGCTCATCAGGGCGCGTGCCATCGCGAGCATTTGCTGTTCGCCACCCGAGAGAGTGCCGGCCAGTTGGCCGCAGCGTTCTGCAAGGCGCGGGAATAACGCATACATACGGTCGAGATCCAGATTGATTTCAGCACGGTTGTCCCGGCTATAGGCACCCATTAACAGGTTTTCCGTGACGTTCAAACGGGCAAATACGCCACGCCCTTCGGGAACCAGCGCCATTCCCTGTGTGACGCGCTGATGGGCAGCCAGCTCCTTGAGGTTTTTTCCCTGGTAATAGACATGTCCGCTGGCGGGAGGCAGCAAACCCGCCAGGGTCTTAAGGGTCGTGCTTTTGCCCGCCCCGTTGCTGCCGATCAAGGCGACCAGTTCTCCAGGTGCCACATTCAAAGAGATGCCTTTCACCGCCTGAATGCCACCATAAGCGACTTTAAGGTCGCGAATTTCCAGTAGATATTCAGGGTTCATGTGCATGCCCCAGATAGGCATCGATCACCGCCGGGTCGTTGCGCACGGCTTCAGGCGTGCCTTCGGCGATTTTTTTGCCATAATCGAGTACGGCGACCCGGTCGCATAGCCCCAGGATCAACTTGACATCGTGTTCTATTAAAAACAGGGTGATGCCGCCGTCGCGTATCTGCTGCAACAAGGCTTTCAGGCTGGCGGTTTCTGTTGCATTCATGCCTGCGGCAGGCTCGTCCAGCGCCAGCAACAACGGGTCGGTCGCCAGGGCGCGGGCGATCTCCAGTCGCCGCTGTTCGCCATATGACAGATGTTTTGCCACCGTTCTGGCAGGGATGTCCACATATTTCAATAATTCGTGGGCACGGGCATTGATGGCGCGCTCTTCAGCAAGGGTTTTCTTGTCACGCAGCAAGGCACCCAATACACCGGCACGGGTGCGCACATGGCGGCCGATCATCACGTTTTCCAGTGCGGTGAGATTGGCGAACAGGCGGATATTCTGGAAGGTGCGCGCGATGCCCGCCTTCGCCAGCAGATGCGGTTGGGTGGCATGATAGTTGTTGCCATTGAATTGGAATTCACCGCTGCTTGCCTGATAAAGGCCGGTGATGATATTGAACAGCGTGGTCTTGCCTGCGCCATTCGGGCCAATCAGGCCGTATATTTCACCTTTTTGGATATGCAGCGAAACCTCGGATAGCGCGCACAGGCCGCCGAACTGTTTGCCGATCCGGGATAGCTGTAACAGTGTCATGGCTTTTCAGCCATTTCATCGCTACCCAGTTCGCGGCGACGTACCCGGGAGGGCAGTAATCCGGCCGGTCGATATAACATCATCACGATTAGCGCGCCGCCAAACAGCAACATACGCAGGCTCTCGGGATCGACAATAATCTTGCCGAACAGTCCTTGCTGTAGCGGGATGACGCTATGTCGTAACATTTCCGGCAGGATCGCCAGCAGCACCCCGCCGAGTATCACACCGGCGATATTGCCCATCCCTCCCAGCACCACCATGCACAAGATCATGATGGATTCCATCAGACTGAAACTCTCCGGGCTGACGAAACCCTGAAAACCGGCGAACAGTGCGCCCGAGGCACCGCCGAAGGCAGCGCCCATTGCGAAGGCAAGCAGTTTGAGGTTGCGGGTGTTGATGCCCATCGCGGCAGCGGCGATTTCGTCTTCGCGTATCGCCATCCAGGCACGCCCGATGCGGGATTTTTCCAGGCGCTTCGAGGCTAAGATCACCAGCCAGGTAAAGGACAGAAACAAATAAAAATATAAATGCACTGAAGGAATTTCCATGCCGAACAGTGGTTGAGTCACATTCAGGTGCAGATTTGCGATGCTCACCGGATCGATGCGACTGATGCCTTGCGGGCCGTTGGTCAGGTTGACTGGCGCATTCAGGTTGTTGAGGAAGATGCGGATAATTTCGCCGAAACCCAGCGTGACGATCGCCAGATAATCCCCGCGCAAGCGCAGCGTGGGTGCGCCCAGCAAGATGCCGAAACCGCCCGCCAGTAAAGCGGCGAAGGGTAATACTACCCAGAACGGCCAGTGTACGCCGCCCTCGATGGATAGTGGAAAGGCGGTTGCCAGATGCGGACTACCGGTCAGCGCATAGCAATAGGCTCCCACCGCAAAAAATGCGATATAGCCCAGATCCAGCAGACCGGCATAGCCGATGACAATATTCAGTCCCAGTGCCAGCATGATATACAGCATCGCGAAATCCAGAATGCGTACCCAGCCGTGCCCCAGCAAGGCATCCGTGGCGAACGGCAACAGCAGCAAGGCGCAGACCCAGAAGGACCGGCTATGCAGCAGTTTGTGGAGACGTTTTTCAGGCGCGTTCTGCAATGCGCTCTCCCAGCAATCCTGAAGGTCTGAATACCAGCACCGCGATCAAGATGAAAAAAGCGAATACATCCTGATAATTGCTGCCAAAAAAGCCGCCACTCAGATCTCCTATATAGCCCGCGCCCAGGCTTTCGATCAATCCGAGCACTAGCCCGCCCAGCATCGCGCCTTTCAGATTGCCGATTCCGCCCAGCACTGCCGCCGTGAAGGCCTTCAGCCCTAACAGAAAGCCCATGTAATAATGCGCCAGGCCATAATTGGCGCTGACCATGATCCCGGCGAGTGCCGCGAGTGCCGAACCCAGCATGAAGGTGAGGGAAATCACCCGGTTAATGTCCACGCCCATCAGTAGTGCCGCCTGCTGATTTTCAGCCACGGCACGCATCGCGCGCCCCAGGCGAGTGCGCTGCACCAGTAATAACAGCAGCCCCATCAGCGTCAGCGCCAGTACGAAAATCAGTAGCTGGATATCGCTGATGATGACACCACCAAAGCTGTGCGGGTTATTACTAAAAAATTTCGGGAAGGGAAGATAGTCGCGCCCCCAGATCATCATCGCCAGGTTCTGCAGCACGATGGAGACGCCAATGGCGGTGATCAGCGGCGCCAGACGGGGCGCATGACGCAGCGGACGGTAGGCGATGCGCTCGATGCCATAGCCCAGTGCCATGCAACCCAGCATAGCGATAACTGCGCAAAGCGGCAAGGCGAGTAACGGTGAAACGCCATTGCCGAGTAACACGTTCAAGGAGGAAATGGCCAGCATCGCGCCTATCATCACCACTTCGCCATGCGCGAAATTGATCAGCCCGAGTATTCCGTAGACCATGGTGTAGCCCAGCGCGACCAGCGCATACACGCTGCCTTGCACCAGGCCGTTGATCAGCTGCTGTAAGAATGTTTCCATCAAGGGGGGTTAGTGCCCGGCAGTCCCCAAGGTTTCCAGCGCTTGCCACTTGCCATTTTTTACCTGATAAAGGGTGATGGCACCGCCTTGTAAATCGCCTTTGGCATCGAATTTGATATTCGCCGTGACCCCGTCATAGGAAATTGCGGCGAGTGCCGGCAGATATTTTGCCGGTTCTACAGAATCAGCTTTCTGCATCGCGGCAATCAGCACGTTCACCGCATCGTAGCAATAGGGCGCATACAATTGTATAGGTTGATATTTCGCAACAAAGCGTTTTTCAAATTCGCTGCCCCCAGGCATCTTGGCCAAGGGTACGCCCGGTAGCGAAGCATAGCTGCCTTCTGCCGCATCGCCTGCCAGTTTGATAAACTGAGGGGTATAACCGCCATCGCCCATCAGGAATTTCAGATTCAGTGCCAGTGATTTGAGTTGTTTGGCCATCGGACCCGCCTGCGGATCCATGCCTGCATAAAACAGCAGATCAGGTTGTTTGCTTTTGACTTTGGTCAGTACGGCGGTGAAGTCATAGGCCTTGTCATTGGTGTATTCATGGGCGACGATGGTTGCACCATTGGCTTGTGCAGACTTGATGAACTGGTCTGCCAGTCCCTGACCATAACCGGTCTGATCATCGATGACCGCAATTTTTGCAGCACCCAGGTTTTTGGTGGCGTACTGACCGAGTACCAGGCCTTGCTGCGCGTCATTGGCCATTACGCGAAAGGCGGTCTTGAAGCCTTGCGTGGTATAGGCGACTGCGGTGGCCGAGGGTGAAATCTGCACGATGCCGTTGTCGTTATAAATTCTCGACGCGGGAATGGTGGTGCCGGAATTAAGGTGTCCGATGACACCGCTGACCTTGCTGTCGACCAGTTTCTGCGCGACGATAGTGGCGGTCTTGGGGTCTGCCTGATCATCTTCGCTGATCAGTTCAAAATGTATCTTGCGCCCGCCGATGACGATGCCGCGTGTATTGGCGTCATCGATCGCCATGCGCGTGCCGCTTTCGTTGTCCTTGCCGATATGCGCCTGTGGACCGGTCAGCGGTGCTGAGGCGCCGATACGCACGGTCAGTTCATTGTTTGGGTTCTGGGCAGGTTTTCCGCATCCGGTCAACAGGGCAGCAATGAGCAATAACAAATAATAACGTGGCATGGTCTATTCCTTGAAAAGCGTTACGCGGGTATAAATTAAAAAACCCGCTAGGGCGGGTTATTTAATAAATGCTGAGCCAAGCTGGATTATTTAAGCTTGGTTTCCTTGTACATCACATGCTTGCGAGCCACTGGGTCAAACTTTTTCATTTCCAGCTTGGCCGGTGTGGTGCGCTTGTTCTTGCTGGTGGTGTAAAAATGACCGGTGCCAGCGCTCGACTCAAGTTTGATTTTTTCGCGCATTTCTAAACTCCTTAAACGTTCACGCCACGGGCGCGAACTTCAAACAACACTGCATCGATACCATTTTTGTCGATGGTGCGCAACCCGGCATTGGTCAGACGCAAGCTGACCCAGCGATTTTCGCTCTCTACCCAGAAGCGACGGCGTTGCAGATTCGGCAAAAACCGACGCTTCGTTCTATTGTTGGCATGGGAAACATTGTTTCCGCTCATCGGACCTTTTCCCGTCACTTGACATACACGTGCCATAGCTCTACTCCAACCTGTTTTCAAAAGAGCGCGGATTCTACCTGATCGAAACGAAACATTCAACCTAAAAAACTTTAATATAAATAGCGGTGGCAGCAAATTTATGGTCTGGGTGGGCAGCCATCCTGGCCGCCAGACTGGCAGGAAGCCCGCACCCCCGGTAAAAACTACCCCCGTGCCCGGAGTCCGGAACCGATTTCAAGCGCTGCAAACCATTCGATGAAGCGCTTGACATCCGGTCCCTGATAGATGGCGCCGTGCTGGGGGCAAAGCATATCGATTTCCAGGCGACTGATACGTTCGCACCAGTCCAGTTTGGCCGCATTTGAACCCATCCAGCGGCGGTGAAAAGTGCGCGCATGCCGGATATGCCGGTCAAAGTCTTCGACATACAGGTTGCTTTCTTCTGGCGGGAGCAAGGCTGAGCCTACATCTCCGCTAAACAGGATTTTGGCCTTGCGGTCATAGAGATTGAAATTTCCTGAGGAATGCAGGTAATGAGCCGGGATGGCTTCCAGAGTGAGATTTCCCAGCATCAGCGGGGCACCTTCGTCTGGTATGCCTATGTAGGTTTCAGCCGTACCGCCGAAATGAGGGAAGAAGGAGTCCCACACCTCACTCAGATAGCACTTGATTTCCGGGTTGAAATCCAGCCACAGGGTGAGTGAGGAAATCGAATCCGGATCTTGATGCGAAGCGAACAGATGGTCGATGGAATAAGGGTCGATTACGCCGCTAATGGCGGAAAATACTGAGGAAAATACTTCCATGCCACCCGGATCGGCCAGCAAGGCCTCGTTGCCGTTCAGCACCAGATATTCATTGGTATCAATCAATAAATCGGATTTTCCCGGATCTCTAGCCACTGCAGCCCATTTATGTGAGCCGTTCTGATAGATAAATTCAATTTTTTTCATGTTCAGCCAGTTGCATACGTAATAATTTTAGAGAACTGAAAATTTCGTTGACCGTCATTTCAATCTGATTGGCCACTTTTTTCAAACTGATCGTCGTTTCCCCGCCGTAAACGGCTTCGATCTTGGCAATGCGCGATAACGAACCGCCGGATTCACATAATTGCAGAATCCGGTGGATTTGCAATCGTAGCTTGTTCCAATCCCGTTTGCTGATTTCTGAGCTTGCGCTGATGCGATTGTCCATACGTTCCAGTACCGACTTCATCGTCGGTGAATTTACCTTGAGCAAATGGCGCTTTTGCATTTGGTTTTTGCGTAGCGCTACCATATCGACGATCAGTTGTAGAATCAACGAGCCTAGCCCGTTCATCGTCGCTTCCAGTTGGCGGCTGAAATTCCGCAGTTCGCTGGATACTACCGCAAAACCTCGCGATTTTATCCCTGAATGTTTGGCGATCAGCATCGCATTCAATGCAACCAGATTGACGGTTGACGAAATCTGGATCACTTTCTTGATTTCTTCATTGATTTTTACCAGACGGTGCAGATCGTCATTGGCCTCCATGACCTGTACCGCATCCGCATGTTCCTCAAATTCAGGCATGGCCTTATCCCTTAGTATTCGACGAAATCTGCTACTTCAGGGGCGGCGGCAGTGGCGGGTGCAGGCCTGGAGGTTGCGGCGTTGCCCAGCGTGAAGAATGCCATTAATTGCTGCAATTTTACGGCCTGCGCGCTCATCTCTTCTGCGGTTGAGGCGAGTTCTTCAGACGCGGCAACGCTTTGCTGAGTGTTTTGATTAAGCTGATTCATCGCGCCATTGATCTGACCCAGGCCGCTGGACTGTTCGGCGGAAGTGATGGTAATTTCCTGAACCAGTTCGGAAGTCTTGCTGATAGACGGGACGATTTCATTGAGCAATTTGCCGGCTCGTTCGGCCAGTTCCAGACTGGAGTCGGCGACCTCGGAAATTTCCTGGGCAGCTGCCTGGCTACGTTCCGCCAGTTTGCGCACTTCCGCCGCCACGACCGCGAAGCCTTTGCCATGTTCCCCAGCGCGGGCTGCCTCGATGGTGGCATTCAGCGAAAGCAGGTTGGTCTGATGGGCGATGTCATCGACTATGCCTATTCTGATGGCGATCTGCTTCATCGCCGCGACCGTGGATTTTACCGCAGCACCGCCTTCGGCAGCCTGTTTGGCGGCTTTAGTGGCCATACGATCGGTTGCCCTGGCGTTTTCTGCATTCTGGGAAACGGAAACTGATATTTGTTCTATAGAGGTGCTGGCCTCCTCCGTGCTGCTCGCCTGAATACTGGTTCCCTGACTGAGGCTTTGCGCAGTCGCGCTCACTTCTTCCGCCGCACAGGACAACGAATCTGCCGAGAACCGCACCAGCGTGATGGTTTCGGAGAGTTTTTGTACCGTGCTGTTGGTTGCATCCTTAAGCCGCTTGAAGACCCCCTGATGTTCGCCCTCGATGCTATGGGTCAGATCCCCTCGCGCAATGCTTTCGATCACCTGCACCGTCTGAGCGATGGCTTGCGAGGTTACCCCTGACAAATCGTTGATACCCTCACCCAGTATTTTCATGAAGCCGTGTTTGTCCTGAATGTCGATGCGTTGCGACAAGTCTCCACGAGCAGCACACAGCACGATGGTCTTGATTTCGTCTTCGATCTGCACTTCTTCGGTCACATCTTTCCATTCCACCGTGGTACCGAGGCGTTGTCCGGAAGCATGGAATACCGGGTTAATCGACAGCTGGAAGATGGATTCGCCGATGGTGATGCGGGTTTTCAAGGCTGTGTTAAAGGATTTGAGTAACAGTCGATGCGGCTCGGTATGGAAACTCAGGATAGGGGTGCCCAGCAGTTCAGCCACCTGGAAGTCCGGGAACTCTTTGCGGATCTCATTCTCGACTTTTTTCAGCATCATATTGACTGACTTGTTCAAGTAAATGATGTTCAGTTCGCTGTCGGCAATCATGAAGCCGGTAGAGGCGTTGTCCAGCGCGCTGGCGATGCGCTGCAATTCATTGGCGCGACGCTGGGCATCGGTGACCTCGAAGCCCATTCTGGTTTGCATGACGATCAGTGCTTCCAGCAAACTGCCGATTTCATCTTCATTTTTAATCAGGATGCGATTGCGGTAATTGCCCTGGGATATCTGCTCAAAATAGCCGATGGCGGCTGCAAGGGGGCGGGTAATCGCGCGCAAGGTGAGAAATACGAACAGCGCGGTGAGCAGCACTCCCAGCACGATCGCCGCGATGATCGGGTTAATGTAGTGTTTGATCAGTTCATGATTTTCAGCATCCGGGTGCATTTTTTCCAATTCAGCCAGCTCTGCTTCCAGGGGGAGATATAAGTTATTCTGTGCATAAAGTTTTTGAGCCAGTCTGAGGTTATGTTCCTGAAGTGCAGCCAGGATGGGTTTTATTCCTTCCTTGAAAAACTGCTGGCGGTGCTGCTTGAATTTTTCCGCCAGACTTTGCTCTTCCACAGAGAGTTTGTTATGGCTATAGGCGGCCCATAGTTGGTCGATTTCCAGGATATTCCGGTCGATGAGCGCGCTATTATTTTTGATAGCCTCCGCCGTCGGGGAATTCAGCGTGTTGGCGACGGACAGCCTGCTGGTTAGCAGTAATTTCTCGATTTCGTTGAACTGTCCCAGAGGCACCGTATGATTCTGGTAGTTCTCCAGCATCGCATCAAAGGTATGCTGGATGCCATAAACCCCATAGGCACCTACCCCTGCGATGCTGGCGATGACTAAAATAGCGAAAAAAATCAAACGAGCCTTGACAGAGATACGTTTAGCCAGATTTTCCAGCCAGCCTGTGCGCAGCAGGTGTCCGCCCCGGATATGCAGGTTACCCGTCTGGCCATGATTAAATAAGTCATAGGATTCTTTAGCCGTGTTAATTTCTGCCCGGGTAGGTTTGCTGCGTACCGATAAATAGCCGGTAATTTGACCCTCTTCGCGTATCGGTGAGATATTGGTTTCGACCCAGTAATGGTCGCCATTCTTGCAGCGGTTTTTTATAATGCCCTGCCAGGGGCGACCTTTTTGCAGGGTATCCCACAGGTCGGCAAACACCTGTTTGGGCATGTCCGGATGGCGTAGGTAATTATGTGGCTGGCCGATCGATTCTTGCGCCGAGTAACCGCTAATCTCGCAGTAATAAGGGTTTACATAGCTAATAATCCCTCTGAGGTCGGTTTTGGAAACAATCGATTCATGTTCCCTGAATTCCCTTTCGACACCGGTTACCGGCATATTGCTTCTCATTGCTTGATACCTTTCAATTTTAATAGGTTAGGCCTTCATGTCGTATGCTGGATCAGTACTGCTACGTCCAGGATTAACGCCACTTCGCCGTTGCCGAGCAGGGTAGAACCGCTGATTTCCTTGAGGTTGGCAAACAGTTTGCCTAGCGGTTTGATAACGGTCTGCAATTCACCCAGCAGTTCGTCAACAATTAACCCGGCTCTTTGTCCTGCATATTGCACCACCACCAGGTATTCGCGCAGGCTGGGTCTGCTTTTGTCGCGAAAGTGCTGGCGCAGGCGGATGAAAGGCAGCAGTGTGCCATGCACTTCGAAGTAGTTTATATCGCGAATTTCAAGGCGTTGCGCCTCACTAAGCTCCAGACATTCCATGACCAGTTCCAGCGGCAACACATAGGCGGTGTTGCCTACCTTGACCATGAAGCCGTCAATAATCGCCAGGGTCAAGGGTAGGCGGATTTCGATGGTGCTGCCCAAGCCTTCGCGACTGTCGATTTTTACCGTGCCGCGTAAGGCTTCGATGTCGCGTCGCACCACATCCATGCCTACGCCTCTGCCGGAAATATTGCTTACATCCTTTGCGGTGGAAAAGCCGGGTGCAAAAACCAGTTCGTGGATTTCAGGTTCACTGAGTGTCTGAGTTGCGGTGATCAGGCCTTTTTCCAGCGCCTTGGCATGAATTTTTTCGGTGTTCAAACCGCCGCCATCGTCGCTGACCTCGATCACGATGCTGCCGGATTCATGGTAAGCGCTCAGTTGCAGCTTGCCTTGCGCCGGTTTGCCGCGCTTCTGCCTGACGCTGGCGGATTCGATGCCGTGATCGATACTGTTGCGTACCAGATGCATCAGCGGCTCAAAGATTTTTTCGACAACCGACTTGTCCAGTTCTATGTCAGAGCCATGAATGGAAAGTATGATATTTTTGCCTAGTTCGTGGCTTAAATCTCTCACCACCCGGTTGAAACGGTTAAAGGTTTCACCGATCTCTACCATGCGCAACTGCAAGGCGCTGTCACGAATTTCCTCGACCAGTTTGGACAGGACAAAGGTGGACTCAAGCAGCGCGGTATCCTTGCTGCGTAACGCCAACAGATTGGTGGTAGCACCCGCGATCACCATTTCTCCGACCAGATTGATCAGACGATCCAGTTTAGCCGTCTGGATGCGTACCAGTGTTTTTTCAAGCGATTTGTTATCCAGTGCTTTTTTTTGCTTCACCAGCGCCGCGTCTACCAGTTCTGAAGGGATCATCAGTTGTTCAACCAGGATATCCCCCAGTTGGCAGACCAGAGGGTGTTCGCCGTCCTGAGGCCGAAGTTCCGCGCAGAGTCTCTGCATATCCAGTGCTTCATTCAGTTCGTTGCGGGTCAGCGAACCGCAGTCAACCAATAGCTCGCCCAGTCGCAGCTTGTCTTCGGGCAATTCCTGGATAAGTTCAATGTATTCCTCGATGTGGCTATGGGGTGGCACGATCCGTAGCGTGCAATCATTGCGCACGAATTCGAACACTTTTTCGATACGTGCCTTGTCTATATTTTTGCCATGAAAGTCGAATTCGAAGCCCAGATAGCAGCTTTCAGGATTCATATGCTGTGCCTCAGGCAATGCATTCGGTAGCGTGACCAGATTGGCTATTTCGCCGATATTTTTCAGTTGACGGATATAGGAAAGTGGATCCATGCCGTAGTTCAGCACATTTGAATCGAAACGCAACGAGATATGCCAAAGTTCTTTTTCCACCGCGCCGGGCACGCCGACCTGATAGACTTTTAGCTGATCCATCAGCAAGCCGCAGCTCTGCAGCGTATCGGGTTTGTGGGGGGTAGTGGAATCAACGGCAACCTGCTCCACCAGCATGGCGATATGGTCGCGGCAGGACAACAGCAAGCTCATCAAGTCCGGGTCTATAGTCACCAGTCCGTCGCGGGCACGATCCAGAACGGTCTCGATGTTATGGCAAAAGATGACGATCGCATCCAGTTCCAGCATCCCTGCCGAACCCTTGATGGTATGGACTGCGCGGAACAGCGAATTCAGCGACTCACGATCGTTGGGCGCAGCTTCCAGGGCGAGCAGCGACTCTTCCATTGCTGACAGCAGTTCACGGCTCTCCATGATGAACGTCTGGAATAACTCATCCATTTCCATAAAGCTTATTCCTGAATTTTCATGCGGCTCTTTTAAAGTTAATCGGTTAAGCCAGGCGTTCTCGGGGGATCGTCAAAATAGGCTGCCATATTATACAAGTTCAGCACTTCCTGAGTGGCCGGGCTATGCGCGACCAGATGCAGTTTTTTTTCGGCTCGTTCGGCTTCCCGT
Source organism: uncultured Nitrosomonadales bacterium (assembly GCA_903876685.1). Taxonomy (GTDB): domain Bacteria; phylum Pseudomonadota; class Gammaproteobacteria; order Burkholderiales; family Gallionellaceae; genus Gallionella. The sequence goes on from CAIRBC010000382.1 coordinate 11,866, forward strand.
TTTGCCAGCAGCAATAGCTGAAAACCGGCAGTGTCCATGTCGCGAACTTGAGACAAATCCAGTTCGAGGGTGGTAGCCAACTCCAGACAGGGCAGTAAGTCCTCTTTTAATTGGGCTGCATAGTAAATCGTCATCTCCACTGTCACCAGCGCGCGGCATACACCATTGCGGGATTCTACATGAATAGTCATGAGTTGCTCCTTGAAAATTGAGCCATGAAAAGTAATTTTTTAGATAATTTATATAAAAACAATGGTTTGTATAAAAAGTGCTTCACGAACAATACCTTTATTCTTTAACGTGAAACTCGCGCAGCGATTCGTACGCTCCCTCGCCCGCTTGCGGGAGAGGGATGGGGAGATAACCAGCCACTTGGTTGCTGTCTTTTGGCAACCTAGTGGAGTGGCTAGTGGGTTCATCAGGGAAACGGGCATGGCCGGTTTCATTATCAAGTGTGGCATATTTGCCATGTCCGTTAAACTCACGCAATACAGGGAGTCTGCATGATGGCTTATTCGGGTGAAAACGGGCAGAGGTGTTCGTCTGATGCGAGCCTCGGAGTAAAGGCCTATTTATTGTCGGTGTCTGTCCTACAGAGTTGACGGATGGGCAACTAACGGGCATGGCACACTGCCGCCCCATCTGATGAAACCCGCCATGCCCGCGTTCTTCTTTCCCGCAAACGGGGAGAGCGCAGCGAGGGGGGAAGTACGTCGCTGCGCGTGTTTCACGTCAAAGGATGTTGCCCAAGCTACCCAGTTAAATCAGCTGGTTTTCGATGGCGTATTGCATGATTTCTGCATTATTGCGCAAGTGCATTTTTTCCAGAATCCGGGTGCGGTAGGTGCTGATGGTCTTGACGCTCAAGGACAGGGTATCGGCTATTTCCGAAACTGTTTGAGCAGAGGCAAGTAGCAGCAGTATCTGATATTCGCGATCCGACAAAGTTTCATGTAACAGCTTGCAGGAGGTGGTGTCGTGATCCCCGGCAAGCATTTCTGCCACTGATTCAGTGATATATTTTTTGCCACCCGCCACGCGCTGTACCGCTTTTATCACGACTTCGAGCGCGCTTTCCTTGACCAGATAGCCGGCAGCTCCCGCTTTGATCAGGCGTACCGCGTACTGATCCTCCGAGTAGCTGCTGAGTATCAATACCGGCAATTTGGGTTTTTCCAGACGTAGCTGCTTGAGCAGGTCGATGCCATTCATGCCGGGCATGGAAATATCCAGCAGCACTACATCGCATTCATTGCTAAGCAGCCAGCGCAATGCATCGATGCCATTGGCATATTCAGCCACCACCCTCATCTGGTGATTTTCCTCGATGATTTGTTTTAGTCCCTTGCGCACAATGGCATGGTCATCGGCGATCATGATACGAATCATGGTATTTCCTGGTACGGTAAGGTTACGGTCAGGCAGAGTCCGCCGCCAGTCGGTTGGGAAAAGCTGATTTTGCCGCCCATTTGGCCGGCGCGTTCGCTCATACTGCGGATACCATAGGAGTTTGCGGCAACGCGCTGACTCTCTGGCAGACCACAGCCATTGTCGCTGATGGATAAGAAAATTCCGGCTTTGCTCTGGTTAAAGTTGATTTCTACCCTGGAAGCAACTGAATGCCGGGTGACATTGGTCAGCGCCTCTTGAACAATGCGGAACAGATTGATGGCTTGCCTATGAGCTGTTTCGCAGTCGTGGCTGCAGGCAAGTTTGCACTCGATACCGGTGCGCTTCTGGAATTGAGCTGCCTGCCATTCAAGGGCGGCTATCAGACCCAGGTCATCCAGCATGGTTGGGCGTAATTCGGTAATGATGCGGCGCATTACCGCCAGGGCATTGTCCAGCAGGTCAGACATGGAATCGACTCGCTCCCTCAGCGACGCCAGTTTCTTTACCGGACGCAGGCCGCGTGCTAGCCAGAAAACGTCCATTTTCAGTGCAGTCAACGTGCCACCCAGATCGTCGTGTATTTCACGCGCGACACGGGCTTTTTCTTCCTCGCGTACCGACTGAATGAGTGCGGTCAGTTCGCGCAATTGCCGCTCGGTGCGATCGCGTTCGGTGATGTCTTGGATAATCGCCACATACACCGGAAAATCCGAGGGCATATATTGCAGTCGCGCCTCTATCGGGTAAGTTGAACCATTCTTGCGCAAATGTACGGATTTAAAAAACTGCAAGGTTTGCAGACCTGTTTTGAGCGGAGCCACCTGCTTTAAAAAAGACTCACGGGTGAAGGCCGGCATCAGCTCCAGTATCGTGAGCTGGTTGAGTTCCTCAGAGGAGTAACCCAGATTTTCTTCAGCGCCGGCACTGGTCAACAGAAAATGCAAGGTGTATGCATCAATGATATAAATTTCGTTAAAAGAACCTTGCAGCAAACCGCCAAATTGCTGCAACATCGCTTCCGACTGTTTACGCCCGGTAATGTCCTCGATCACGCCGATGGTATATTTGGGGGAGCCATTTTCATCCCGTAGCAGGGAGACGGTCAGGTTGACCCACACCAGATCGCGGTTCTTTCGCAGATAGCGTTTCTCCATGGAAAAATAGGAAATTTCACCCGACAGCAGTTTTTCGGTATAACGAGTATTTTTCTCCCGATCCATGGGATAGGTGATGTCCTGGAAACGGACTTGCAGTAATTCTTCGCGGCTGTAACCGACGATGGCACAGAATTTTTGATTGATATGTTGAAAATGTCCGTCTAGCGACGCATGGGCGATGCCGACCGCAACTTGTTCCAGTGTGCCGCGAAAGCGTTCTTCACTTTCACGCAGTCTTGCTTCCTCAACCGGTTGCTGCGCGCTGAGCTCGTTCAAGCTGAATCTGGCGTGTAGCATGGCGTTCGCCAGTACCCGCTCAACCACCTTCGGCAATAATTGCAGGTACTGCTGCTGTTGATCCTTGAGGAGATAGTCAGCAGCACCGATTTCCAGTGCTTCGACCGCCTCAGAAGGCTCGCCGGTTAACGCAATGACGGGTATTGCGGAAGCTGCCGTGAGTTCTCTGAGGTCGTTATTCATGCCAGGCAGGCTGTAATTGAGCAGTATCAGAGCCGGTCGTGGATTCAGGCAGGCATCAGTGACAGAGGACGCTGCCTGAAGCTCGAATTTCGGCAGAACCTGCTGGTACTGACTAAGGTCATGCCTATCGTCATCTATGACCAGGATGCTTAGCGGTATCGGCATTGTTGATGTATTCTGCTGCTACCCGGAATGGGGATCAATCAAGGATAAAGTGAACGTAGCAAATTTGTTCAAATAGTCTTTATCGCTCGTTCTTTTTTTTAAGACAACTCTCGATCTTGCTGATCACTTTGGCTGCATTGAGCGGCTTGACCACGAAGCCGGCTGCGCCCCGCTTGATGGCTTCGTTGACCCGATCCATGGTAGCCTCCGCGCTGATCATGATCACCATGGTGTTAGGGCTGACCTTGTGGAATTCTTCCAGAGCCTGAAAACCATCGATTTCTGGCATATTGATATCCAGTAGTGCGAAATCAGGTTTTTGGCTCGCGCAAAGTGCGATGCCGTTTTTGCCACTAGGGGCTTCTCCCAGCACCCGATAATCGGCACTGCGCAATATTAACTTGAGCATTTCGCGCATCATGCTGTCGTCGTCCACCACGATTACCGAAGGTTTGATTGGTTTTTTTTCCATTTAGTTATCCCCCCATCGAATGTTTTATTGTATTACAAATTGATCGGTACAGACGTCAAACTATTGCCGACATAGCGCACAGGCGCTAACCATGCTTTCTCCTGCTTACGTTACCTGACGGCGGTGGCGAATGAATTCACGGATAGCGGGCAGGAAGGAAACGATAACGATGCCGATTATCAGCAGCGACAGGTTGTTTTTGATGGCCGGAATATTGCCAAAAAAATAGCCCGCGATACTGAGACTGCCGATCCACGTCAGGCTGCCCAGCGCGCTAAACAGCAGGAATAACCGGTAGCGCATCAGGCCGATCCCCGCCACAAAAGGTGCAAAGGTGCGGACTATCGGTACAAAACGTGCAAACAGGATGGTTTTTCCACCATGTTTTTCATAGAAAGCATGGGTCTGAGCGATATGCTTTTCCTTGATTAACGTGAGTTTGAGCAGTCGATTGCCGAGCAATCGCCCGATCCAGTAGTTGGTGTTGTCGCCGCAGAAGGCGGCCAGCACCAGTAGCGGCGCCAGCCATTCCAGTCTCAGCGCCCCCAGGCCGCAGAGCGCACCGGCGACGAACAGCAGCGAATCGCCGGGCAAAAAAGGCATCACCACCAGCCCTGTTTCGCAAAATATAATCAGAAACAGCAAGGCGTATACCCAAATTCCGTATTGTTGGGTAAGCGCCAGCAGGTGAACATCCAGATGCAGGATGAGGTCGATCAAAGTACTTAGCAAGAAATCAAGTCCTGTCTGTTCTGAGAAAATTTAATCCGGCTAACGGGCATGGCAAATTGCCACCCCTGATGATGAATCCCATCATGCCCGTTTCCCTCTCCCCATCCCTCTCCCGCAAGCGGGCGAGGGAGAAGACGATCGCTGCGCGAGTTTCACGTTAAGGCAGCACTTCTTCGGCCTCGGTTTTTTCAGGCTTGATGAAGTCTTCACGCGATACCCCGAGCAGCAATAAAATCGGGCTGGCGACCAGCACCGAAGAATAGATGCTGAATAAAATGCCGATGGTCAGCGCCATCGCAAAATAATGCAAGGTTTCGCCGCCCAGAAACAGCATTGCGCCAACCATCATTTGCGTGCAACCGTGGGTGATGATGGTGCGACTCATGGTGCGGGTGATCGCGTTGTCGATGATTTCGGTCACTTCAGCCTTGCGCATGGTGCGGAAATTTTCACGGATCCGGTCGAATACCACCACCGATTCATTCACCGAATAACCCAATACCGCCAGCACGGCCGCTAGAACGGACAGCGAGAACTCCCATTGGAAAAAGGCAAAAAAACCGAGAATGATCACCACGTCATGCAGGTTGGCGATAATTGCCGACAGCCCGAATTTCCATTCGAAACGTAACCACAGATAACCTACGATGCCGATGCTCACCAGTAGCAACGCCAGTGCGCCATTCTCCACCAGATCCTTGCCTACCTGCGGACCGACGAATTCAACACGGCGCTTTTCCACGCTGGCCTCCTGATGACTCAAGGCGGTAATCACCTGTTCACTCAGTTTTGCACCGGCGATGTTCTGTTTTAAAGGTATCTGTATCAGCACATCGCGGGAAGAGCCAAAGTTCTGTACTTGAGCATCGGCGAGTCCGGTCTGCGCCAGTTGCTCGCGCACCTTGGCGAGATCGGCAGGTTGGCCGTAATGCACTTCAATCACCGTTCCGCCGGTAAAGTCCACGCCGAAATTCAAACCCTTGCTGAATAGAAAAAATATCGCGAACAGAAAGGTCACCAGTGAAATGGCGGTGGTATAGCGTCCATAGCTCATGAACGGCACATCTTTTTTGATTTTGAAAAATTCCATAGCGATTCCTTAACCGATAGCCAGTTTGGCGAGACGCAGTTTGCGTCCGTAAATCAGGTTCACCAGCGCGCGTGAAATCAGCACCGCACTGAACATTGAAGTCAAAATGCCCAGACACAGCACCACCGCAAAACCCTTGATCGGTCCGGAGCCGAACATGAATAGCGCAATGCCGGCAATCAGGGTGGTGGCGTTGGAGTCGAGTATCGTGCCGAAGGCGCGGTCATAACCGGCATGAATCGCCGCCTGGGGGGTGATGCCCATTCTGAGTTCTTCGCGGATCCGCTCGTTAATCAGTACATTGGAATCGATCGCCATCCCTAGCGTCAACGCGATACCTGCCATGCCGGGCAGGGTGAGGGTCGCCTGGATCATGGAAAGCAGCGCTACCAGCAGCAACAGGTTGGCGGCCAGTGCCAGCATCGAGATGGTACCGAACATCAGGTAATAGATGATCATGAAAGCCGACACCATGATAAAGCCGATCTTGGTGGAGTCGAAGCCGCGTTTGATATTGTCTGCACCCAGGCTAGGACCGACGGTACGTTCCTCGATGATTTCCATTGGAGCCGCCAGCGCGCCTGCACGCAGTAACAGCGAGGTGTTTTGTGCTTCAACGGTGGTCATTTGACCACTGATCTGTACGCGCCCGCCGCCGATTTCTTCGCGTATTACCGGAGCAGTGACGATTTCACCCTTGCCTTTTTCGAACAGGATGATCGCCATGCGTTTGCCGACATTTTCACGGGTTGCTTCCTTGAACTTGCGCGCACCCACGCCATCCAGGTTGATATGCACGGCCGCTTCATTGCTGCGGTTATCGAAGCCGGGTTGTGCGTCATTGATACGTTCACCAGTCAGGATTACCTGTTTTTTCACCAGCAGCATATTGCCACTACGATCCTTGAACATCTCAGTACCGAAAGGCGCTGCCGAACCTACGCTGAGTTGGTGCTCTTCATCGACCATGCGCACTTCCAGTGTCGCGGTACGACCGAGAATATCCTTGGCGCGCGCCGTGTCTTGCACGCCCGGCAATTGCACGACCACGCGATCCGCTCCTTGTTGCTGAATCACCGGTTCAGCCACGCCCAGTTCGTTGACGCGATTGCGCAAGGTCAGCAGGTTTTGCTGCACCGCTGAATCCTGGATGCGCCGTTCGGCTTCAAGCTTGAGTACTGCCTGCAACAGGAATTCACCCCCGGCCTCGGTGGCGGTTAGTGCATAGTCGCTAAAGCGTTGTTTCAGTTCCGCTTCACCCTTGCTGCGCGTATCGGCATCCCTGAATTTGATGACCAGTAGATTGGCTTCGCGGTTGACGCCCGTGTAAGCGATTTTCTGGTCGCGCAAGGCGGTACGGATATCGCCAGTCGCAGCATCCAGCGACTTGCCCAGCGCCGCCTTCATGTCCACCTGTAGCAGAAAATGCACGCCACCGCGCAGATCCAGACCCAGATACATCGGCAGCGCATTCAGTTGAGTCAGCCATTGCGGAGAACGTGACAGCAGATTGAGTGCGACCATATAATCTTCGCCCAGCCCGCTGATCAGCAGGTCTTTGGCCTTAAGCTGGTTGTCGGTGTCGGCAAAACGCGCCTTGACGCTGTTACCGTCCAGAGCCACCATTTCAGGCGCAAGGTTGGCAGCCTTCAGGGTGTTGTTCACCCGTTCCAGCAAGGCTGTATCCGCCTTAAGACTGGTGCGCATCGGCGATACCTGCACGGCAGGCGATTCGCCATAAAAATTTGGCAGGGTGTAAATCAAGCCGGCCAGTAAAATGGCCAGAATCAACAAATATTTCCACAACGGATAACGGTTCATGACGACCTCTTTTGATTAACGCGTGACGATGCCTGATAAGCGGCTATTTGATCGTCTTGATGGTTCCCTTGGGCAATACGAGCTGGATCGCTGATTTTTGCACGGTCACTTCGACATTCTCATTCAGTTCGACGCCCACATAGGCTTCGTATACCTTGCTAATCCGACCCACTTCACCGCCTAGCGTCACCACTTCGTCACCGCGCTGCAAGGCTTCAATCATGGCTTTCTGTTCTTTGGCACGCTTGCTCTGCGGGCGTAGAATGAAAAAATAAAATACCGCAGCCAGAACGATCAGCGGAAGAAAATCCATGATGCCGCCTCCTTGTACAGGCGCGGCAGCGTCAGCGTAAGCATTGCTAATAAACATTATTCAATCTCCGAGTGTCAATCAAAAGGCGGCATTCTAGCAGACTGTGGCGTTTCTGGTTTGATAGACGTGAATGCGCCAGCAGATTGTCAAGCTAAAAGTTACAATAGCGTGCCGTCGGAATCAACCCGACCCACAAAACAATAATATTGTTTCCGCTACGCACGGTTTTAGAAAGTTGCTGATGACCCAAAATCATATTGACCCGAATACTGAGGCTGAAAACGGCAGCGCTGCCGATATTTTTGTCGATCCGGTCAAGTCGCAGAAAGCGCTCGATGAAGTCTCGCTGATCGAGTCGTTACCGACCCAGGGCAGAAGGGAATATCGCAGGTCTACCCGTTACAATGTTTCGTGGCGCGTCATCATCGACCTCGAAGGTCACTCGTCCTATGAGGGAAAAATCAAGGATATATCGTTACATGGCGCGGCTGTTCTGAACGAGCTTAATTTGAGACCCAATACCCCCATCACCTTGCACATTCAAATACCTCCGTTGGTCAAACAGGGTAAACCCAGAGTGATTCAGGTTGCAGGCAAGATTTCCTATACGGTTCATGATGTCAAGCAGCAGTGCTTCAGGGCTGGCATTGCCTTTACTGAATTCAGCCTGGACTCCGACCGTGCCTATCTGGAAGCGCGTTTATCAGAGCATCAGGTAGAAGTGGGCTAACGGACATGGCAATGAAGCCACACCCCGCTTCACTCGCCATACTCTTGAAGTAGCCAACGACATCTTTCGAATTTATCATAGCGACATGGCATTGCAAGTATCAATAAAATCAAGGTAAAGCATCAGGTAGAAGTGTAGCCCGGATGCAATGCAATGGAATCCGGGGTTCATGGTTTCAGCTTTGTGCCCAGAGCTGTGCCTCAGCATAATCGGTGAATACCTGTACGTCTGCGTCGATGAACAGTCGCGATAACCAGGCCTGCCAGGTCAGCCACTGATCACTGGTGACCACTGCGATTTTACTGAAATCGTGATTGTGCTCGCGGCTGAAAAACTTGATTTCTTCCCAGGCGACATCCACGGTGTAATCCAGCATCGCGCGCAAATCGAACAATAAATTGACTTGTCCGGGCGATTTAAGTTTGTACAGGGAATGTTCTTCAAAGCTCTTGAAGTCGTTCAGGGTAAATTCGCCGAGCACTGCGATGTTAACCAGGTTGTCGGATTGTTCAATGGTGATCATTTGGTTCCTTTTTCGGGCTGTAAGGGTGAAAGGCGCAAGCTTAGCACACCGCCGCCAATGATGAACGCCATACCCAGCCAACTGACCAGGCTCAGAGTTTCTCCCCACAGCAGCATACCGAACAGGCTGGCAAAGATGATCGTGCTATAGGCCAGGCTGCCAACCACCAGCGTCTTGCCGGTACGATAGGCGCGTGTCATGGAAATTTGTGCGAGGGTTCCCGAAGTGCCCAGGCCTGCCAGGATTGCTAGTCCTCGCGGGGTGATGGGATGCAGGGTATTGAACAGAATCCATATTCCGCTGCTGATAGAGGCTATCAGACTGAAATAGAACACCGTGCGCGTATCCGGTTCGCCCAGCAACCCGAGTTGTCTGAGATTGAGGTAGGCAACACCGGCGAGAAAGCCCGATAGCAGACCCAGTAAGCCGGGCAGCAACTGATCCTTTTGCAAGGTGGGATGCAGCAATAGTACGACACCGCAAAAGCCAAGTAATATGGCGACGGTCAGTGGCAGATTGAATTTTTCCTTATGTACCAGTACGGTGAATGCCGTCAGAAACAGGGAAGCGGTGTAATTAAGGGTGATGGCGGTGGCTAGCGGCAGCACGGTGATGCAATAAAAAAATAGTGCCAGCGCAATTGAACCGGAGATGTCACGCCACAAATGTGCCCGCCAATGCCGGGTGACGACGCTGATGCGCTGTTGTCGCATCAGCGGATAAACCAGCAGCAGGCCGAGAAAAGAGCGGTAAAACACTAATTCTATATGCGAAAAATAGGCAGCACCCAGTTTGACACATACGCCCATGCAGCCGAACAGCAAACCTGCGACCAGCATCCACGTTGATTTCATGCGTTGTAAGTTAAATTGAAGTGCCGCGATTTTCACCGAATTTGCGGCCAGCGGCAATATAAATTGGCTGAAGCGGGATGTGTTGGGTAAAATGCAGCTCCTATGCAATATTTGAAAATGATTATGTCGGGCAAATCGCAAAAATCACTGGATTTCGAGTCTGCAATGCTGGAACTTGAAAAAATAGTAACGGACATGGAAGCTGGCAAATTATCGCTGGCAGATGCCTTGTCCGTTTATAAACGCGGCGCGGAGCTGCTGGCTTATTGCCGGGGTCGTCTGGAGGATGCGCAGCAGCAGGTGAGTGTGCTGGAAAATGGCGTGCTCAGGGAATTTTCCGCCAATGGCGAAACTGCTTCGGGAGTGGCATCAGATGCGCGTTGATTTTCAAAACTGGGTCGCTGCGCATCAACTGCGTTTTGAGGGGGTGCTGCAAGCATTTTTGCCCCGCCCGGAAATTTCCCCCGAGCGCCTGCATCAAGCGATGCGCTATGCGGTGCTGGATGGCGGCAAACGGGTGCGGCCGTTACTGGCGTTTGCAGCGGGCGAAGTAGCCGGGGCAAATTCAGAAAGGGTGGATATTGCCGCTGCAGCGGTCGAGTTGATACATGCCTATTCGCTGGTACATGATGATATGCCTTGCATGGACGACGATGTGTTGCGCCGTGGCAAACCGACTTGTCATGTGGAATTTGACGAAGCGACCGCCTTGCTGGCAGGCGACAGCTTGCAAACACTGGCCTTCTGGCTGTTGGCCGAGCATCGTTTGAGCGATGACGCAGCGCGACAGCTTCAAATGCTCAGGCTGCTGGCGAATGCTACCGGTTCCTTTGGTATGGCGGGCGGCCAGGCAATTGATCTGGCCAGTGTGGGGCAGGCACTCACGCTGCCTGAACTTGAATATATGCATATTCACAAGACGGGTGCGTTGATTCGTGCGGCAGTGTTGCTCGGTGCCTATTGCGGCTCGCTGCTGGATGCTGCGCAAATGGAAAAGCTGGATCATTTTGGCAAGCTGATCGGACTGGCCTTCCAAGTGGTGGACGATGTGCTGGATTGTGCGGCCGATACCGCGACATTGGGCAAGACGGCAGGCAAGGATGCCATTCACGGCAAGCCGACTTATGTCAGTCTGCTGGGCATTCAGGGCGCGCGTGAGATGGCAAAACGTCTGCATGGCGAGGCTTTGGAGACGCTGGCCGAATTCGATGAACGTGCTGGACGTCTGCGTGAACTGGCCGATTTTATTGTTTTAAGAAAGTTCTAATGTTGTTGTCGACGATTGATTCTCCGCTTGATTTGCGTCGCCTGGAGCGTGCGCAGTTGCCACAACTCGCCGCAGAGTTGCGTCATTTTTTAATCGAATCGGTGAGCAAGACCGGCGGTCATTTGTCCTCTAATCTAGGCACGGTTGAGCTGTCCATTGCCTTGCATTATATCTATAACACGCCGGATGACCGCCTGGTTTGGGATGTAGGACATCAGACTTATGCGCACAAGATACTCACCGGACGACGTGCGGCGATGAGCAAGTTGCGCATGGCAGAAGGGATCTCAGGCTTTCCCCGACGGGATGAAAGCCCTTTTGATGCTTTTGGCACTGGGCATGCCAGCACTTCAATTTCTGCGGCGCTGGGCATGGCAATAGCGGCGCAACTGGAAGGCTCGCCTAGGCGCGTTGTGGCGATCCTGGGTGATGGCGCACTGACCGGCGGGATGGCTTTTGAAGCGCTGAATAATGCCGGCGCGCAACATACCAATCTGCTGGTGGTGCTCAATGACAATGATATGTCGATTTCCAAGCCGGTCGGTGCGCTGAATAATTATCTGGCCAGACTGATGTCGGGGCGGTTTTATGCGGCGATGCGGCGCAGCAGCGAAAAAATACTGAAGGGGATACCGCCGGTGCTGGAGTTTGCCAAACGTGCTGAAGAGCATGTCAAGGGTATGGTCACGCCCAGTACCATGTTTGAGGAATTTGGTTTCAATTATATAGGTCCGATAGACGGGCACGATTTGCCGGTGTTGCTGGATACCCTCGGCAATATACGCAAGCTGGAAGGACCGCAATTTCTGCATATCGTCACGCAAAAGGGTAAGGGTTATGCCTATGCCGAGCAAAATTGCGTGCTCTATCATGGCGTGGGCAAGTTTGATCCGGTCAAGGGGATTACCCCCGGCACAGCGCCTGCAAAGCAGACCTATGCAGACCTGTTTGGCGCGTGGCTCTGTGACATGGCTGCACTGGACGAAAAATTGATTGCGATCACCCCGGCAATGTGCGAAGGCTCAGGCATGGTGGAATTTTCCAAAGCCTATCCTGCGCGTTATTTTGATGTGGGAATTGCCGAGCAGCATGCGTTGACTTTTGCCGCGGGACTGGCCTGTGAGGGTTTCAAGCCGGTTGTGGCGATTTATTCGACCTTTTTGCAGCGTGCCTATGATCAACTGATCCATGACATCGCCCTTCAGAATCTTCCGGTGGTATTCGCGATTGATCGTGGCGGACTGGTCGGCGCCGATGGTGCAACCCATGCCGGCAGTTTTGATCTTTCTTATTTACGTTGCATCCCCAATATGACGGTGATGGCACCTGCTGACGAAAATGAATGTCGCCAGATGCTTTACACCGCCTTCCAGTTGCCTGGACCCAGTGCGGTTCGTTATCCGCGTGGTGTCGGACCCGGTGTTGCGATCAGCGCAAAAATGCAGGCGCTGCCCTTGGGCAAAGGGGAGGTTCGCCGCAACGGTCAGCGAGTTGCGATTTTATCTTTTGGTGCCCTGTTGACCCCTGCCCTGAGCGCTGCCGCTCAACTGAATGCGACCGTGGTCAATATGCGTTTTATCAAGCCGCTGGATGTGGAATTGGTGCTGAGTCTGGCAAAGCAATATGAGTTGCTGATCACGGTGGAAGAAAATGTCGTGCAAGGTGGCGCCGGGAGTGCGGTGGCAGAATGTCTCCAGCAACACGGGGTGGTCGTGGCGATGCTGCAATTGGGCTTGCCGGATCGTTTTATCGAACAGGGCGAGCATGGACAGATGCTGGCTGATTGCGGGCTGGATGCGCAGGGGATTGCCGCTGCGATTATCAGAAAACAGGAAAATTTGGGAACAAAATCATGAATAGCCCTAGCACAACGCTCATTGCAGATGTACAAAACTCCGCCGATACCCGCCAACTGGCCATCAACCGGGTGGGCATCAAAGGAATACGTCATCCGGTCAAGGTAAGGGATCAAAGCATCGGTGTGCAACATACCATCGCCACTTTCAATATGTATGTGCATCTGCCGCATAACTTCAAAGGCACGCATATGTCGCGTTTTGTGGAGATACTCAACGAGCATGAGCGCGAGATCTCGGTGGAATCCTTCGAGAGCATCTTGCATGAAATGGTGGTGCGACTGGAAGCAGAGTCGGGCTATATTGAAATGAACTTTCCGTATTTTGTGAAGAAAGCAGCACCTGTTTCTGGTGTCAACAGTCTGCTGGATTATGACGTGACGCTGATTGGTGAGGTGGTGGGGGGGCGTGCGTTGGTTACCATGAAGGTGGTGGTGCCGGTCACTAGTCTGTGCCCCTGTTCCAAGAAAATTTCCGAGCGTGGTGCACACAACCAGCGTTCTCATGTCACGCTCACGCTGCGCACCAACCGCTTTGTCTGGATTGAAGAAGTGGTGCGTATAGCCGAACAACAGGCCTCCTGCGAACTGTTTGGCTTGTTAAAGCGACCGGATGAAAAATATGTCACCGAGCGCGCCTATGATAATCCCAAGTTCGTCGAGGACATGGTGCGTGATGTGGCTGCGGTATTGAATGCCGATGAGCGTATTGATGCGTATATCGTGGAGTCTGAAAATTTTGAATCGATCCACAATCACTCCGCCTATGCGTTGATCGAACGAGATAAAACCCTAAAATAAACGGCTATTGGTCTGGGGGGCGGCCATCCTGGCCGCCAGGCGGGTGAAGCCGCTATCGTGAC
>CAIRBC010000383.1 GCA_903876685.1 uncultured Nitrosomonadales bacterium
CGATGTAATCCCACACGTCAGCTCGATCCTGCTGCGCCTCGGGCGTTCACACAACCCTCACGGTTGACCTGTCACGCTGGCACGTCGTGTGGCGAAGTCAGCTTCGACCTCATCATTCGATCGCCCCAGTTCGGCGCGCATCGATGAACGGGCGATCTCGACTTTACGGTGCAAGAATTCGTCATATTCCCGCGCTTCGCGCTGATGTTGGACAAACTCACGCATCAGTTCGCGCAGCACCTGAGAAGCTGGCCGGTGGGCGGCTTCGGCTTCGGCTTCGGCCATGAACTCGGCGCGTAGCGCGGGTTCCAATTTCATGGTGAAAACAGCTTCTTTCGGCATGTTCGATTTCCCGTAATTAGGTAATGATTTAGTATATACGTTAGCATTACATTTCGCCGCCATCAAAATGTCGCAAAACACTTTCCGACAGGTTGGCAACTGCAAGCAAAACAGTTAGAGGGGTTATTCGATTCCACGACCAACACTGATGGAGTCTCAGCCTTTCATCCGGCATGCGGGCTTGACGATGCCGCTTTTCGCCAGGTGCAAGCAATAGTCCGGCGTCGCATTCTCCGCCTATTTGTCAAGCGAGGATTGATCGAAAAATCCGACGGCGACGAGATGGTCTCTTCAACGACGCTATCGCGTTGGTCTTTGCGAGTTGATGCCCACTGGGCATCATCCCTGCTTACCCCAATTGCCTCCGGTGTTTTCCATACAATCTGGTGGACTCGGTAAGCTGAAATTATATCCAATGGCATCTACATGCCTGGAAGTCTGAAGCTGGGTATGGTTAAACATTGGCTATTTTCCTGAGCACTTTATTCAAGATCACTTCCTAGGTTGTCAGGCAACTTATTGCTTGCAGTACCAGTCTAGGAACGCAGACAAAAATTCGAGTTGTAACCGCCAATAGCTGACAGAATTTCCCAGTTTAAGGCGAGGAGCGTTCTTGCCATTGAGATTGGAGTTTCTGGGTTTGAGAGGAGCATAAACAACGCACCCTCCGGAAAATTGTGCTGGAACCTCACCATAAACTTGTTCTGTCCATAAGAATATTCCAGTATTACGTTTTCTTTCGAGAGCTAGTTCCCGTCCGCTTTGTGTTTTAAAACCTGCGATGTAAAGTGTTGGGCTGGCAATTCGCTCTAGCCTCTGAGCCAGCAATTGTTCAGCCATATAACTTGGGGTCATCACGCAATCTCCTGTTTTGTCTTGATTTCACCGAACTTTGGATCGGTAAATATATTGTAAAGACGTTCAGCGATCAAGCTGCGACGGGCGGTGATAAAGTCTGAAAAATATAATTCGTTGTAGAGATTCGGATTATTCGGCAGCAGATGATAAGCAAAGTCATCAACTGTGCGAGTAGCCACCCAGTCCTCAAAATCCATCTGATAATACTCGCGTGCTTCTTCAGTTGACATCAGCACATAGTTAGCCAATCGGCCTTCCCAGCTCTTAACAACCGTAATTTCGACATCATCAAGCCCGACGGCTTTGAGACGTTCGTCTAGCAAACGATACGAGGGCATTATCTGTACCAGTTGGTAGGATTCGCTAATCCAATCCACGCGATCGTACAGCAAGCTAAGTGATGGCTGTCCAAGGCGGGTTTTGGCTTCCATGGCGCAGAATCGAGCGATTGCGTCTACATTGAAGTCCATCAGATGTCCGCGTTTGGTCATGCGCTCAGTTAGCGTATGAGAGGGAAAAGTCTTGGATAAAACGAACCGTTCATTCAATATTTTTCGGTAAAGTTCCATGGTCATGTTGGCGGCACCACCTAATACGCCATGAAACAAAATTGCGATTACCCAGCGGCGGATGCGCTCTTCATCTTCGGCAGCGATTAGCCATTCTTCGAGAGGCTTGCCACGGTTCTTTTTAAAAATATAGTATCCGATAAGCATCACGGCATTCATAGCGGTCAAGTGGCTACCCGTCACTCGGATACGTCTGAATAAGTCTGCGCTCATGCGCAAGGCATGAGAGCTTTCCTGCCAACGGGATTCGATTATGGCGATATTATGGGGTGTAAAATTCCGAATCTGAAAGCCAAAGTCCAAGTCGTTAAAGAATAATCCTGAACGTAACAGATAGTCGCGATCGAAGGCTTTATCCTGTTCGAGTACTTCGCGCAGGTGATAGGTCAAAACTTCAGTTTCATCCCGTGCATTGAGGCGTTCCCAACGTAATGTGACCATGGACATGAGGAGATCGCTCTTGCTGAGTTTAGTGCCGCCATCATTTGCGCGGATGAAAATATCCAGCACTTTGTCGTAAGACTGATCCTTTTCCATATAATACGCGACGCAATCCTCATTCCATACGACCTGATGCAGACGAGTCAGATTATTTCTCAGAATTATTTTCTGCGCATCATCAAGTTTGGGATGCAAATTCAATTCCCGCTCTATGGTAGCGGCGAGTTGTGCTGAGTCCGTGACGCGAAGGATATCACTTAGTCGGAACCAAATAGCTACCGAATTGTTTTTTGGGTGCCGTTCCAGATCCACAAACTTGAAGCCATAATGGATGTCTCGTACAACGGCTTCATTCTCGTCGCTTTCCGCGAATCCATGAGGATTTTCAAGCAGATTAAGGTATAGTTCTTGATCAATAAAAGCCGATCCTCGCCCTTTTTTGCCGTTTTTCACACGGTAGATACCCGTTAAACCAATGAGCAAGGAGGTCAGTCGCTGTTGTCCGTCAAGCACCAGGACGGCAGGATGTTGATTGCTCAGTTCTGCCTGGTCGTTGTGGGTGCTGCCCTGTTGAAAATGACGAACAAACCGGTAGACATCCCAGTCCCCGAAATGTTCAGGTTGCAGCTCCCAGAATAGAAAGGAATTAATCGGGTATCCTCGCATCAACGAATCGAACAGTCGGATGATCTGTTCAGTTTCCCAAACAAAGGGCCGTTGGATACCCGGTATCAGTACATCCAGGTTGATACGTGAGAGAATTTATGCAATTGTCGTCGAATGGTAATTCCTAAGGTTTATATGGGAGTCCGTTAGTAATTTAATATTATTTTAGAGCCCTGCCATTTTTTTTACGATGGCGGCTTTGGCTTTGTCGATCTTTACTGGATCAGTCTTGACGGACAGTCGTATTTTATCTTTTTTTCCCAGGAAGTAGGCAATTCGTTCCGCGTTAGCTCCTGATGGATGTGGCAACCCTTCAAGAATTTTCTCACGATCAAGCAATCCCTGATCCGCTATGAATTGAAGCGCTTCAGCCACCTTGTCGCCGAGCGGAATGAAAACGGCTTCAGGCAGTGCTTTAGCAACTTCTCCAAAGTGGGTCAATAACTGTGTTCTCAATAAAGGATGACGCGTCATGTTCGGACTTCCGTTATAATTCTCACCTTTAATGAATACAGCATTACCCAGGACAGAAGCCGTTTGGACTAAATTTGCGGAGTTGCCAAAAAGTTCTACACATGAGTCAATTCCCAGCCAACGATTCAAATTCACGAAATCAAGCAAATCAATCAAATTTTGGCGCATTGCGCCAGAGAATGCACCCGCGCTTTTAATTGCAATAAGTGCGCTTTTTGCATCGGCGTTTTTATCTAGCTGTCGACGCGCCTCCTTAATCGCATTGATCATTTGGGTACGTCCTGGGGTAATACCTACAATGACTACCCTGGCATTAAGATTGATATATTCGAATGGTACATAGCACACCTCGATATTGCCTTCACTGATCAACCGAAATTTGCTATTAATGGATGCTGATCCATCAAGCTCTGCGGCTGAAAGTGAACTGATAATTGGTGCAAAATGCTGAAAATGATTACTATCCATGATAGGCTATTTCCCTGACCGTTATATAAAGTAATGGACTAAATTTCAAATTTAGTGCCTGATAATTCGTTCGGTCAGATATGCCGTCGTGATAATCTGATTTTCCGAACTTACAACAGCATAAACATCCAGATGCGCATCGATGAGTCCAGCCAATGCTCCTGCATATGTCTTCACACGTTTTCGAGCAGCCTTATTGAAATACATCTTGGTTGCGCCATCACCCACTGATTCGCAAGCGCCGAACTTCAATAGCAAGTCGATCAGGATCGGTGGAATTGCGCGTTGCTGACTGCGTATCCGTGCATGTTGAGTCATTTTCATGGTCATACTCCTGTATAGTCGGCGGTGATAATACGAAGGTGCAACTCCTGTAATTCCTGTTTTTTAACAACTTCCAGCAACCTCAGCGCAAGGAACATTCCGTTCATTCCTAATGCGTTACCGATCGCAGTCAATTGTGCTTCATTGCTATGAATATGACCAGATTCGAGTTCTGCCACAGTTTTCTTTGTCATTCCTTCCCCGGCTATGGATGCGAGCGCTGTCTGATCAAGATTTAAACGCTCACGGTTAGTACGAATGAATTCACCGGCTTCATTTGTGCTGGTAAACGCATTATTGAGAACGGCTTGCAAGCGAACATTTGTGCCAATTCTCGTTGGTATAAAACCACGCTTGTTTTGCAACCAAGCCAGTGCTGCTTCTCTCGGGACGTAGATATTGGATTCAACCACACGTGTTTCCAACCGGTTAGATGCACTCTTGCTGGTCGCATTTCGAACGGTGCGTTCGTCTAAATCAGCAAGAGTGGCTACTTCTGCTAAAGTAAGCATGCTACTCGGACCGTCGATTCCAGCCAAACAAACGCGATCGCAACCGTCAAGAATTAATCTTGCGAAAAACGCCCTCGCTGCATATAAATTTTTCGAGGCTGAAACCAGCTCTCCTCCGTGTGATTCAGAAAGTAAAATCGAACTTGCCATATCTTGTAGGAATCCATAGGAAAAAACCCAGTCTGTTTCGCCGGCGACATCTTCTGGATTCATGGTACGCACTCCCATAAGCCCATAGTCGTAAAACTGCCCAGCAGTCTGGGTTAGCTGATAATGTTCAATTGAAAATTGCTCACTCTGTTCAC
>CAIRBC010000384.1 GCA_903876685.1 uncultured Nitrosomonadales bacterium
ATACCCTGCCAACCGCACACCCCAAACAGCCCTTTCAGCTTTCAGAACTGATCAATATCGCAGAGCAACATACTCAAGCGGCGGCAATAGTGGTGCTTGAAGGGGCGCTCTATCAGATGGTGGTGGTGCCGGTGCTCGGACCTTTACCCATTGCCTGGCTGGTGGTGGGTTTCAGCATTGATGATAATTTTGCCAGTAATCTACGCTCGCTCACGGCACTGAATGTATCTTTTCTTAGACTCGATGGCAAACAATGGCAATTATTGGCAACGACACTCCCTTCCGGAACAACCTTGCCCTATGCCAGTCTGCCCGATAGCAAAACCGACCTCCTCAAGACGCTGCCGATGGGAGATGAAGATTTCATTACGCTCACCTCCGTGTTAGGCGTACAGGGCGAGACACAGATCGTTGCCATCCTGCAACAGTCCTTGCAAGAAGCGTTGCAACCGTTGCGGCGTTTGCAAAAATTATTACTCTTCTTAAGCGGCCTGTCGCTGCTGGCAACGTTGGTTGCCAGTTACAAAATCGCGCATGGCATTACCAGACCGCTTAGTGAACTCAGCTCACTGGCCAGCCATATCCAGAAAGGTGACTATTCACAGTCTGCAAAGCTTGAGCGTCAGGACGAACTGGGTGAACTGGCACTGGCCTTCAATCACATGGGAAATGCGCTGGCAACCAGAGAAGCCCAAATCCGGGAACTGGCTTATCGCGATCAGTTGACCGGCTTGCCGAATCGCACACTGTTTCATGAGCGCCTGGAGCAGGCTGCCAGGGTTGCAGATAACACCACTGGACATTTTGCCTTATTGATCATAAACCTCGACCGGTTCAGCGAGGTCAACATCATTCTGGGTCACCATATCGGCGATCTGCTGCTACAGGAAATTGCTCAACGACTGGCGGCCACGCTTAGCAGCGAGAGTGACACGCTGGCGCGGATTGGCGGCGATGAATTTGCCGTGCTACTGCCCGGTTGCGACTCTGCCATAGTCGTGGTTCGCCAAATTCTCGACACGCTGGATCAGCAGATTTTGCTGGAAGGACAGGAAGTCATTGCCACCGGCAGCGTGGGCGTTGCGATTTATCCCCAGCACGGTGCTCAGATCAATACCCTGTTGCGCCACGCTGACATCGCGATGAACGTGGCGAAACGTGACAACAGCGGCTATGCCCTGTTTGACCCGAATTATGTCGAACAAAGCCAACAGCATCTATCGCTATTGGCCGAGTTGCGCCATGCCATCGAGCAAAATCAATTTGTGCTCTATTATCAGCCCAAAGTAAGCTTCGCTAATCAGACTATCCATCAGGTGGAGGCACTGGTACGCTGGATCCACCCGCAGCGGGGCATGATCCCTCCTGACCAATTTATTCCGTTTGCCGAGCACAGCGGATATATCAGAACCATTACCCGCTGGGTAGTGGAAAGCGCTTTGCAGCAGCGCAAATTATGGAAAGACTTGCCGCTGACCATTTCCGTAAATATTTCGGCCAGAGACCTGATCAATTCTGATCTCCCTGGACTTTTTAGCATACTACTGGACAAGTATGGCGCCTCACCTGACTGGCTATGCCTGGAAATTACCGAGAGCGCCATCATGGGAGACCCCAAACGTGCTCTGGAAGTCTTGAACCAGCTTCATGAGATGGGATTCAGCCTTTCGGTGGATGACTTCGGTACCGGCTATTCTTCACTGGCTTATCTCAAAAAATTGCCGGTATCCGAACTGAAGATTGATCAGTCTTTCGTGTTTGACATGGCAGAAAACCAGAACGACGCCATCATCGTGCGCTCGACGATCGATTTGGGTCATAATATGGGCTTGGTGGTAGTGGCCGAAGGCATTGAAAACCAGGCTACCTGGGATATATTGCAGGGCATGGGTTGCGACCTGGCTCAGGGCTATCACCTCAGTCGCCCCATGCCTGCAGACGCGCTGCGCGTATGGCTCGATCAAGCTGCATGGAAGGTGACGAAGCCGCTTTGATGCAGTGCACTATTTAACAAAAATATTGAAGCAGGGGATTAACAAGCGAAAGGAATGACCATTCATGCGATTAATAATTTTTTATATTTTCGCCCTGCTGTGTATTTCACCGGCAGCACTGGCGGATCTGGTCGGTCAGGCAGAAACCGGCATCCGTCATGACAACAATCTCAATAACGCGCAGGCTGGCAGAGACATTGCTGCTGGCTCTATAGTAGACGCGACCCTTTCTGCGACCGAATTTTTTGCTTTTGAGCAAGGGTACAGCCTGAGTCTGAGCGGGGCGTTAAACAGCGAGGCGGTCGATCACTATAGCGGCTTAAATCACCAGTCACTGGGGGCTGCAATGGCTTTCCGCAAAAAGTGGGGGCTAGGGCCTTATGCTCCCTGGACTGCGCTATCACTATCCACCAGCCGTCTGGATTATAACGATAATAATCGTGACGGGTGGCTGCATCAGGCGGCATTACGCGCAGGGCAGCGCTTCTTTGAACGCTGGGATTTAGTTGCCGAATACCAGCTCGGGCGGCGTACCGCCCATAGCCAGCTGTCAATGCTGCCGGGCATGTCAGGGGACGTTTACAGCCAGTCTAGCAACACGTTATTAATCAATGCTGAATACATTTGGAGTGACGACCTGTACCTTTCCTTCGGCACCCTGTTACGCCAGGGCGATGTGGTTTCATCCACCCGAAGGGGACTTAACATTTTTACA
The DNA here is from genome assembly GCA_903876685.1 of uncultured Nitrosomonadales bacterium. Taxonomy (GTDB): domain Bacteria; phylum Pseudomonadota; class Gammaproteobacteria; order Burkholderiales; family Gallionellaceae; genus Gallionella. The sequence continues at coordinate 2,710 of CAIRBC010000384.1, forward strand.
GCCTCCAAGGCTCTTGCACCAGACCCGGTATTCGGCCCGGATTTTTATGCTTACCGAATGACGGGCGTTACCCACGGCGTGAATATGGATATACATCTCAGCGTGACCCGGCACAGCCTGTTGCAGGCTTCCCTGCTGCGCCAACTGACTCATGCGACTGGCGATAACAACTATGCAAAGAGCAGCTGCATGCTCTCATGGAACTATAACTTCTAGGGGATCCCCGTCATGAAAAAACGGTTTATTTCGTGCCTGCTACTGCTGTCCCTCAGCCTTGGAAACGCAGCCAGTGCCGCACAATTGCACGCACTGATCAAGGATCAAAACGGCAAGCCGTTAGCGGATGCGGTGGTGCTGGCCACGCCGCAGGACAACAAGAATATAGTGTTGCAAAAGCGCCATGAAATGGATCAGATTGACAAGGAATTCATCCCCCATGTAAAGGTGGTTACCGCCGGGTCGATGGTGCATTTTCCAAACAAGGATAACATCCGCCACCATGTTTATTCATTTTCACCCGCCAAGGTATTCGAATTGCCCCTTTATTCAGGTGCCTCTGCCTTACCGGTACTGTTCGATAAAAGCGGACCGGTCGTCCTCGGCTGCAACATCCATGACTGGATGCTCGGTTATATTTATGTGGCGGATACGCCCTACTTCGGCAAAAGCACTGAAGATGGCAAGGTACTGATCTCAAACATGCCTGCCGGAGAATATACAGTGCGGGTATGGCATCCCGACATGAAAGCGACAGAGCAATCTACCCTCCGCACCGTGACGCTAGAAGCAGCCAAAGACGCCGATATGGAATGGCAGTTGGCCGTGAAGCCGGTATTCAAGATTCCCCGCGCCTCGGGTAGCAGCAGCGCCGCGTACCGCTGAAGGCGTTGTAGTACGGAAAGATTTTTTGCGTAGCCTTGTTTGCCCTTCAAATCCATTTTTACGCTAAAGCCCCAGGGCAGCGCAAAAACATAAAGGCGGATTATCTTTGGATGCCTCGGTCATCATAGAGGGTTCCGACAGGCTGGGTCTGGAACATTTACTGCGTTATTGCGCGCGTCCTCCATTTTCCGTTGAAAACCTGCGACAAATTAATGATGGGCATCTGATGGGACTACTAGCCATCTGACTGATGAAACAACTAGCCATCCACTAGGTCGGTAAACAACACCGACCAAGTGGCTGGTTATAACCCAGCAAAAGACGCTGGGTAAGTCATTGGTTATGGTCTATCATAATCCCAAACCCAGACCTGGTGTGCCAAGCGATCTGGTGATGATGCCGCTTGCGATGATCAGCAAGATCGCAGCATTAGTGCCGCCGCCCAAGTGGCATCTCCATCGTTATTACGGCAAGAATCAAACATTGCTTCTCACGTTTGCTTCCTCTCCCGCTTGCGGGAGAGACCCCTGTCGCAAATTCCCCGACCGAATTGTGCCCTATGAACCTTGCCGTAGGGTGCGCTTGCGCACCATTTTGGAGTAAGCGCACCAAGCCAAACCGCTCCCTCCCCCGAAGGGGGAGGGCTGG
>CAIRBC010000385.1 GCA_903876685.1 uncultured Nitrosomonadales bacterium
AATAGAAAATTAACAAGAAAAAAAGAGAAATTTCTCTATTACAAAACTAGTACGCTGCAATATTATGATTATATTGATTAAAATTTGGTACTTGTTAAACTCCGGCTAAGGCAATGCGCGGGGCAAGCGGTGCCAGCTCCGGCATCTTACCCATGTTGTGGATCAGTGATTCGAGTCGCTGCAGCAGTTCGGTACTCTCGTGTTTGAGATGTCTCTCCAGACTGATGTCCTTCATGGTGCCCACCACTCGCAGGGGTCTGGCGTTTTCATCACGCTCGACTACCTTGCCGTGCGCGCGAATCCAGACCCAATGACCCTCTCTGTGACGCATGCGATGCTCGGTGCGGTACTGAGTAGAGTCACCATTTTCGAGTGCATGGATGATGGCCCGGCGCTCGGGCGCATCCTCGGGATGCACCAATTTCTCGTATTCGCTAACCAGTTTGCCAAGTCCCCCTTCGGGGTAACCCAACAAGGTACAGGCTCTGGCGCTAAGATGCAGGGTGCCGCTGGGGATATTGATATCCCATAGTCCCAGGTCAGCGCCCATCAGCGCTAATTCCAATCGTTGTTCGTATTGCTCGTGCTCCAACTGCTGGGTTTTGCGCTCGCTGATGTCGCTCAATAGCAGGCGCAGTTGCGGCGTACCGTCAACGGTTTGTGCGCAGTTTATCGCCACTTGCACCCAAAGCCGGGTGCCGTCTGGTTTTAGCATGCGCCACTCGCGGGTCTGCGCTCTGCCACTTTCGCGCAGCTCCTTGCACATCAAGTAAAAGCTGTCCGCCTCCGCAGGGAAAATAAAGCGAGCCAAGGGCTGATTGAGCAGTGCGCTGTGCTCAAGGCCGAGCAGGGTACTGGCGGGGAGATTAGCCTGTAGGATCAGCCCCTCATCGCTTAAACTACAAAAGGCCACTGGAGCCTGGTCGTAGAGATCGGAATAATGTTTGGTTGTAGCCAGAAGCTGCGCCTGAAGGCGCTGTATCTGCTCGTTTTGAATCTCCAGTTCAAGCTGATGCAGTCGTAGTTCGTGCTGCATCGGCGTGCTTGCTTCGGGGGTGTCTTCGGCGGGAGCCGTGTCTGAAGCTGGCGCGTGCAATCTCGCTTCCGCCTGAGTGCGCAAAGCGCTACGCTCAAGCACGGCACCATCCTTGGTGCGATAAGGCTCTATCGACAACGCCCGGCCTAGCCAGTCCAGCAGGTTCAGCAGCATGGGTGTCTCCTAAATCTTGATCATCCATTGTGACAGCATTTGCTGCAGGCGGTCTACACGGATCGGTTTGGGCAAAAAGTCGTTCATCCCCGCCTCCAGACATCTTTGCCGGTCTTTGCTATAGGTGTCTGCCGTCAGAGCCACGATGGGAATAGGGTCGCGCCCCGTCTGAGCCTCCCAGCGCCGGATTTGGCGCGTCGCCTCGTAGCCATCCATTACAGGCATTTGGATATCCATCAGCACCAAATCAAAGGGTTGCGTTGCCTCACGGAGCACATCGAATGCCTGCTGCCCATTCTCCGCCAGCGTCAACTCGACACCCGATTTTTTGAGAATGGCCGTAATCACGATTCGGTTAGTCTCAATGTCGTCCACTAACAAGACACGACCGCTCAGTTCGGATAGCAAGTGAATGTCACTAGGGATCCCGGTACTGCGTCTGGTGGAGTTGATGTTTGAAGTTTGCGCATCCACCACTTTGGCGCGAATTCGGAACCAGAAGCGCGAACCCTGTCCCAGTTCGCTGCTGAGACCGGCCTCACCCCCCATTAGTTGCGCTAGCTGTTTCACCAGAGAAAGCCCAAGACCTGTACCGCCAAACTGGCGCGTAATCGAGCTGTCCGTCTGTGAGAAACGCTTGAAGAGTGTGGACAGCTTGTCCGGCGCAATCCCAATGCCGGTATCGCTGACGGCAAACTCCAGAATTGCCGTCATTCCCTGGCGCTCAAGCTCAAATGCTTCGATCAGGATATGGCCGTGAGAGGTAAATTTAAGGGCATTGCTAATCAGGTTGTCGAGCATCTGTCGCAACCGGTGGTGGTCCAGCAAATACTGCTGCTCTGCGGGCAGTTGCGAAATAGCCTTGACTCGCAGAGCCTTTTCAGCAGCCAAGGCAGCGAATATGGATTGAACCTCTTCGAGGATCAGGGACGGACTGAAGGCCAGCAGTTCCAATTCCACTTTTCCGGCCTCGATCTTGGCAATGTCGAGAATGTCGTTGAGCAGGGTCAGCAAATTATTGCCAGATTTAAGTACTGTTTCAGCGTAGTTTAGCCTATCTGCCTCGCTCAACTCAGGTTGCAGCAAGGCTTGAGCCATGCCCAGAAGTCCGTTTAAGGGCGTGCGGATTTCGTGGCTCATGGTGGCCAGAAACTGGCTTTTGGCGATACTGGCTGATTCGGCCCGTAGTTTGGATTCCTCTAGCGCGCGTTTTTGTAGTGTGCTCTCGGTCACGTCCAAAAAACACCACACCGAGGTTGCTTGCTGTGGATCTAGCATCGCTCCGCTCAGATCCGCCCAGAGCTGAGTGCCGTCTTCGCGTATTAACTCCAACTGATCGCGAAAAACCTGACCGGTCTTCATCACGGGATAGCATCGCGCCCCAAAAGCGGCATACGCCGCATCGTTTGGATAAAACTTCAGGGTACTCTTGCCTTGCAGGCTGCCCGGCGCGACTCGAAACATTTTTTCAATCGCCATATTGGCCCACACAATCCGGCGATCTTGTAATTTTATGAAGCCTGCCAACTCATGCTCCAGAATGGCGCTTTGTTCTGCTAGCACACTTTCCAATTGTTGCTGCTTGCGCTTACGATCCGTGACATCACGCGAGTTGCAATACACCAGTGCCTGTCCATCTATCTCAATGATGCGGGTTCTCACCTCGACATCGATCAAATGGCCATCACTGTGCCGGTTCTGGGTCTCGGCAAGCTGCGTAGCTGGCGTGTGAATTAAGGCAGCCAGTATCTCTTCGACACGAGTCTGATCGTGCAGGGTATCCCAGTCCGCGACCCGCAAGCGCCCAATGGCCGATTCATCCAGCCCCAGCATTTCTAAAAAAGCCCGATTGGCTTCGACCAAAAGCCCGGAGTCGTCGAGGATGTGAATGCCATCAATAGCGGTTTCCAGGATGGTTTTAAGACGTAGTCGCTCGCGCGTGAGCTCGGCGGTACGCTCTTCCACCGCAGCTTTGATAAATTCCAGTTGCTGTGTCTGTCGGCGTAATTGCAGAGCCAGCACCCAGGTCAGCGTCAGGCCTAACAGCAGGTCGAGGCTGCTGGCGGTTCGGTTCGCCTGATATGCATCGGGCTTGGGGCTGGCCACTACCAGCCAGTGGCGCTGAGCCAGTGTGATTCGCTTACTGAGCTTTCGGGCAGTCGTCAATGCACTCGGGTCGTCAATATTCAAGGCCTTGGGGTAAAGCAGATGCTCGCCCTTTACCGCGTCTTCGTCAAAGACCGCTAGTTGCAAAGCAGAGGTCGCTTGATCCGTTCTGCCCTCGACCAAATTGCCGATCCGAAATACAGCCAGTGCAAAACCCTTGAGTTGCTCACTGGCCGCATGAGCTGCTGACAACGGTTCGAACACCGGCTTGAACACCAGCACGCCATACTGGTCGGAAGTTTCTTGCAACAGCTTGATGCGGGCGGTGGCGGTGAGGGACTTACTGAGTATGGCCTGATTGATGGTGAGGCGGCGTGTTGGATTGCTGTTCAGGTCGAAGCCCATCGCCTTTTCATTGCCCGCCATCGGCTCAGCGTAGTAGACCGGGAAATAGCTGGCATTCTGGCCAGCGGCTAGCAAACTGCCGTCGGGCAGGCGCTCGGTAAAGTCAAAATTGGTCAGTCCCTCGGCGCGAGCTGCCGCCACATAGTGGGCACGCTCAGAACCCGCTACGCGGGGAATCCACTCCAGCGCTTGCGCTGCAAAACCTTCTGTCATTAATGCCTGTGTCAGAATGTGAAAAGTTCGCCTATCAGTCACCGATTGAATTTCGAAGTTGACCCCCAGAATGGTGAGGTCATCCAGCGAAGATTGGATGTTGGCTTCAACTTGGGTCAGCAGTCGCTGTGCGTCATGCTCAAAAAGATTCTGCACCTGCGCCTCCTCCTGGCTGCGCAGATAGGCAAAGCTGAGCAGGGTCAGCATCCCAAGTAGCAGACCGAGCCACATACAACGAAGGGCAGCGATTTTTATGAACAGGCGTTTGCAGCGCGCTGTAAACGGTGAATTATCGAATGAACTTTTAAAGTTATACACTGGAGCTCTCACGTTGTGCCATCAATATTTGAGACTGTTGCTTCAAAAAAATATTGTCGGGTACGCAATTTCAGCCCGGTAGCCCGGAGGTAGCGTAGCGGAATCCGGGAAAATCGGATCGCGTGCAATTTTCCAGGTTGCATGGAGTGACACGAGACCCAGGATTCCATTTCATCTCCTCCGGGCTACGCAAACCGGCAGGCGCATGAGTGGCTGCAACCGGTAGCGTCTGCTTACTGAATTTCCACCAGCGTTTCGTCAGGTGCAACGCTGTCGCCTTTTTTGACATGCACGCTAATGACCACCCCGCTTTTAGGTGCCTGGATTTCATTTTCCATTTTCATGGCCTCGATGACCAGTACCCCGTCACCGGCTTCTACCTGGTCGCCGACCACTACCTTGACATCGACGATAGTGCCCGGCATGGCGGTTACCACGCAACCCTGATGCGCCGGGCGCGGTCTGTCTGACTCGGTGAGTTGCGCAGATTTTTTCTTGCCAGTGCCTGAGCCACCGCTGACTTCGACTTCGTTCAGGGTTTCGACGACCACTTCCTCGGAAATGCCATCGACGGAAACATAGAACGGACGATGCGTTTCTCCGTGATGTCCGCTGCCGGTGAGCTTGATATGGAAGGTTTCGCCGTGCAGGGTCACCTTGAATTCGTTGGGTGCGTAACGTTCTGCAGAAGGGGTGGCGGCATTCTTGGGTAGCAAGGGATCCACACTGAGCGTGTTGGCATTGCGCTCCTGCAAAAAGGTTTTTGCCATATCCGGGAACATCGCGTAAGTCAGCACATCTTCATCCTGTAGCGCCAGACCTTCGCATTCGCTTTTAAGTTTGCCCATTTCATCGTCCAGCAGATCGGCCGGTCGGCAGGTCACCACCTCGGCATCGCCCACGGCCAGGTTTTTGACTTGCTGATTGACGTTGCCCGGCGCCTTGCCGTAATGACCTAGCAGATAATTCTTCACCTCATTGGTCACGGATTTGTAACGGGCGCCGGTCAGTATGTTCATCACCGCCTGGGTGCCGACAATCTGCGAGGTGGGCGTCACTAACGGTGGAAAGCCGAGGTCTTCGCGTACACGAGGGATTTCGGCCAGCACCTGGTTGATACGGTCGAGTGCGCCCAATTCTTTTAACTGATTGGACAGGTTGGAAATCATGCCGCCGGGCACTTGATTGATCAGCACCCGGGTGTCCACGCCGGTAAAGGCACTTTCGAACTGCCAGTATTTCTTGCGCACTTCGTAGAAGTAAGCGGTCAGTTCCTGAATTTTGGCCAGATCGAGGCCAGTGTCATATTCTGTTCCTCGCAGTGCCGCGACGATACTCTCGGTCGAGGAATGGCTCGCCCCTTCGCCAAAGGAGGAATTGCAGGTGTCCAGCATGGTCGCACCGGCTTCCACGGCCTTCAAGAAGCACATCGAAGAAAGACCTGAAGTGGAGTGGCTGTGCAGATGTATCGGCAGATTAGTCGCGGCACGCATTGCCTTGACCAGTTCGGTCGTGGCATAGGGTGTTAACAGACCAGCCATGTCCTTGATGCAGAGGGTGTCGCAGCCCATGTCTTCGAGTTCGCGCGCCAGTTCGACGAATTGCGGAATACCGTGCACCGGACTGGTGGTGTAGCTGATACAGCCTTCGGCATGTTTGCCGGATTTCTTGACCGCCTCCACCGAGACCCGCAGATTGCGCAAGTCGTTCATCGCATCGAAAATGCGGAATACGTCGATACCGTTAGCCGCGGATTTACTGACGAAAGCACGCACCACATCGTCTGAATAATGCCGATAGCCAAGCAGATTTTGCCCGCGCAGCAACATCTGGATGCGGCTGTTGGGCAGTGCCTTGCGCAATTTTTTGAGGCGCTCCCAGGGATCTTCCTTGAGGAAACGCACGCAGGCATCGAAAGTGGCGCCTCCCCAGGCTTCCACCGACCAGAAGCCGATATCGTCCAGTTTGGGGCATATCGGCAGCATATCTTCGGTGCGCAAGCGCGTGGCGATGGTGGATTGATGTCCGTCGCGCAGAACCAGTTCGGAAATTAGGGTTTTTGCCATGATATGAAATTTTCAGGTTATATTTAAAGGCCTTCGTGCGCCGCTATTGCGGCAGAAATAGCCGCAGCTCTCAGTTCGGGAGGGATTTTGGTGGTGTAGTTGATCAGTTCAGGGTGTGCTTCAACAAAACCGGTATTGAAGTTCGCACTTCTGAAGTTGGGGTGTTGCAATATTTCCTGGTAATAAGGGATGGTGGTCTTGACACCATAAATCACCATGTCGTCCAGCGCGCGGCGACCACGCTCGATCACACCCTCCCAGGTGAGTGCCCAGACGGTCAGTTTGGCGCACATCGAATCGAAATAAGGAGGGATGATATAGCCGCTATACATCGCCGCATCGATGCGTACACCGGGGCCGCCGGGTGCATAGTAGCGGGTGATCTTGCCAAAACTGGGCAGAAAACCGTTCTTGGGGTCTTCCGCATTGATACGGAATTCCATCGCGTAACCGCGGAATGCCACATCTTTTTGTTTATATTGCAGCTCCAGTCCATCGGCAATACGGATTTGCTCCTGTACGATATCGATACCGGTGATGGTTTCGGTGACCGTATGTTCGACCTGGACGCGGGTATTCATTTCCATGAAATAGAAATTGTTGTCCTGATCCAGCAGAAATTCGACGGTACCGGCGTTTTCATAGCCCACTGCCTGGCTGGCTCGCACCGCCAGACCGCCGATAAATTCGCGCTGTTCCGGAGTAATTTGCGGGGAAGGGGCTATTTCGATCAGTTTTTGATTGCGACGCTGTATAGAACAATCGCGCTCGAACAGATGAATCACGTTGCCGTGGCTGTCGCCCAACACCTGAACTTCAATATGCTTGGGATTGACCACGCATTTTTCCAGGAATACATCCGGTTGGCCAAAGGCTTTGCTGGCTTCGGAAATGACGCGCTCATAGTTGCCAATCAACTCGCGGTCGCTGTCGCAGCGGCGTATGCCACGTCCGCCTCCGCCATTGGTCGCCTTTAGCATTACCGGGTAACCGATGCGATTGGCCACTTGCAGCGCTTCTTCCAGGTTGCTCAGATTGCCATCACTGCCGGGTGTACAGGGAATGCCGGCAGACAACATGGCGTGGCGTGCCTGCACCTTGTCGCCCATCTGACGGATCACTCCCGCACTCGGGCCGATGAATTTTATGTCACGCCGTGCACAAATTTCCGCCAGTTCCGCATTTTCCGAAAGGAAGCCATAACCCGGGTGCAAGGCATCACAACCGGAGGTGACTGCGATGTTGACGATGTTATGTGCGTTCAGATAGCCGGCAACGGGTTCAGAGCCGATATGGTAAGCTTCATCTGCTTTTTTGACGTGTAGCGCATGACGATCAGCATCCGTGTAAATGGCTACCGACTTGATGCCCATTTCCGAGCAGGCACGCACGATACGAACTGCTATTTCACCGCGGTTAGCGACGAGTATTTTTTTAATCACGAATAATCCCAAACCCGGCTGGAGCTAAAGTATCCGGCCAGACAATAGTTGAGTAGCATGTTTCTTCCAGCCGCTGCCAGAGTCGTCGAGGACGTATTATAACGGGTTCATCCGGTCGTACTCAATGCTAATTTCTGATAATGGGTTGCCGGTACCTGCCTTTGGCAAATTGAGCAAAATTGAGACCTCCAAGTTGCGACCCAAAAAACACTTGTTTTTTGGATAATTCTCAAGCCAATCGTAGGCTGCGCTTGCGCACCATTTGCGCTTCATCACAAATTCTGGTGCGGCAGCGCACCCTACGGAACCCATTGGATGAGGGTGGTTTATGGCACGGTACGCAACGGAACCGGGGCGCGCAGTAGCGTGCCCGGTTAGCTCGACTATCCGTGATCGTTTACATGAAGTTGTGGGCGAACTGATGAGCCTGTTCGGCCTGTTCGCCAGCACGGGATACGATTTCTTCTTCATCATCCGGATCGATGCCCAGTGCCATCCAGTCATCCGGCACGATGAAGGGTTCATGGGATTCGCGTGTGCTGTAAGACGGCAGTAGTTTTTCGGTCAGGAACACGATATGCGCCAGTTGTTGTCCGGCTGAGCCATCCGACAGATCCGGTTCATGATGGTAGCGCAACACGGCGACGATTATTTCCGGCAAATTCCAGTGTAGTGCCAGTTCTGCGCCGATGTCCTGATGGGTGACGCCCAGCAGCTCGCGTTCGATTGCCAGCGAATCTTGATTGGTTTGATTCGCCAGTCGGTCGATCAGCGCATCGCTTTTCTCCCGATCCAGATAAGCCAGCGCCAGGTGGCCGATGTCATGCAGCATTCCGGCAAGAAAAGCCTGATCTTCCTGCGGGCGCATTTTCAGGGGCATCTTGCGGGTGATGGCGATCATGCCAAAGGCGACGCCGAGATTGTGCAGCCAGAGTTCCTGCAGATTGAAACGCCCCGCCGGTTTTTTCATCAGCGACATGATGGCGATACCCATCGCTACCGAGCGGATGCGTTTCAAGCCCAGCACCAGCGCCGCTTCCTTCATCGAAGTGATCTTTCTGGCAGTGCGCAGCAGGGGGGCATTCGCCAGGCCGATGATCTTGGCGGAGATCATGGTGTCCTGCGAGATCAGCGATAGCATTTGCTGTTCGCCTTCGTCGGTATCCAGTTTGAGCGCAAGCAGTCTTTGCGCGATCACCGGCATGGCGGGCAAGGCATCGGTGTTGCTGATAGAGGCTTTGAGATTGAAGGCTTCGGCTATATTTGGCATTTTAATATTCGGATTAAGTTAGTCAATGAATCCAGAAAATGCATTAAATGATGCGAGTGCGATGCCTCTGCTCTTGTTACTGGTGACTCCTTTGTTAAAGTGCAGGGTGCGCTTGCGCACCTTTGTTGATGACTTGAGTGATTAGCATTGGCTGCGCAAGCGCATCCAACAATGAATTAAAATTAAACAGGTTGCTGTTTAAACGCAAATATCCCTGAGTAGTCTGGTAGCAGTCCGTTCCAGCAACGCGACATCCAGCGTGCCGATGCATCGTTCTGCCATATTGATTCCGTCGAGAACCGGGGGAAACTCGTGTTCGGTCAGTTCCCAAACATCCGTATCATCACCTTTTTTTCGAACTTTAGCCAATGTTTCAATGGCTATATCCAAAGTTTCGATCGCTTTCGGGATTTTAGTCTGTTTTTGCTCCAGCGCGTAGCGAATTACTGCTATCGCCACGGCCATTCGGCTGAAAGCCACTACATTGAATTTGCCAACCAAGGCAGCATGATAGGCAAAATGCATATCCATTCCGTAAATATCCTTCAAACCTTGAGTCACGGGGATACGCAGCGGCTTTTTTCTTTTCATTGGATTGTTTCCCTTGTTAACGTGAAACTTGTGCAGCGACGAACTCTCCCTCGCCCGCTTCGGGAGAGGGATGGGGAGAGGGAAACGGGCATGGCGGGTTTCATTATCAGGGGTGGCATCATTGCCATGTCCGTTAGGTTCGGGTTTTTACCCTGTCGGTACCTGGCCTAAAGCCGTTGTCGCCGTGCCTCGAACAGGCAAATGCCGGTGCTCACCGAGACATTCAGGCTTTCCACGTTGCCCTGCATCGGGATGCGTACCAGTTCGTCACAGGTTTCTCGTGTCAAGCGGCGCAACCCTTCCCCTTCCGCACCCAGTACCCAGGCAAGAGCGCCCTTATGTTTGAAGCTGTACAAATCCTGCGACGCATCTCCTGCCGCACCCACTACCCAGATTCCCTTTTCCTGCAATTCACGCAGCGTGCGTGAAAGGTTGGTGACGGTGATATAAGGCACGGTTTCTGCAGCGCCGCTGGCCACTTTTTCCACGGTAGCGGTAATGCCCACCGCCCGATCTTTGGGGGCGATCACCGCATGCACGCCGAAGGCATCAGCACAGCGTAAACAGGCACCGAGATTATGCGGATCTTGTACGCCGTCCAGCACCAGTAACAAGGCAGGTTCAGTCAGGGTGTCAAGCACATCATCCAGGTGTTGTACGCGGCGAGCCGCATCCACGCGAGCAGCCACCCCCTGATGCCGTGCATTTCCTGCCATGCCATCCAGACGTTTTGCTTCTACCGGAATGATGCGCACCTCGCTGGCTTCGGCGAGTTTGATTAATTCGCGTATCCGTGGATCCTGGCGCTGTGCCTGCAGGTAGATTTCCAGTACCCCTTCCGGGTTTTGACGGATGCGCGAGGTGATGGCATGAAAGCCATAAATTAATCTTAAATCAGCCATGTTTTTTCTTTCCCTTGCCTGGTTTTTTTTGCGCATTATCCTCTATTCCCAGGGTGGGATTGGCTTTGATTTGACCTTGCAGTACAAAATCTATTTTAGTGCTTTCCATGTCTACCTTGACTACACGCACCATGACACGGTCGCCCAGACGATAGCGTTGCCCGGTGCGCTCGCCCAGCAACTGATGCTTTGCTGCATCAAACTGGTAATAATCCTTGCCGAGTTCGGAAATATGTACCAGACCTTCGACATACAGATCGTCCAGTGCCACGAACATACCGAAGTTGGTCACCGAAGAAACCGATCCGGGGTAGACGCTGCCCAGATGGTCGCGCATATAAAAACATTTTAGCCAGGCCTCTACATCGCGCGTCGCGTCATCGGCACGACGTTCGGTCATTGAGCAGTGCTCTCCCAGTTCAGCCCATTTTTGCGAGGGTTGATATTTTTTAGTTTGTAGCACCGCCTTGATGGCGCGATGCACCAGCAGATCAGGATAGCGGCGGATCGGCGAGGTAAAATGCGTATAGGCGTCGTAGCCCAGGCCGAAGTGTCCGATATTTTCGGGTTGATATTTTGCCTGACGCAAAGAGCGCAGCATCACGGTCTGCAACAGCGCCGCATCCGGGCGTCCCTTGATGCTCTTGAGCAGCTTTGAATAATCGGCTGCCTGCGGTTCTTCGTCACCCCCTAGTTGTAAACCGAATTCCTTCATGAATTCACGCAACGCCTCCAGTTTTTCGGGCGTGGGTCCCTCATGCACGCGATATAGCACGGTATGCCCATGTTCCTGCAAATAGCCTGCGGTACATACATTGGCGGCCAGCATGCATTCTTCGATCAGTTTGTGCGCGTCGTTGCGAACCACCGGCACGATACGTTCGATCTTGCCCTGCGGGGTGAAAATCATCTGCGTTTCTACCGTCTCGAAATCGATCGCCCCGCGTTTTTCACGCGCCTTCAGCAATTTTTTGTATAGCGCATGCAGATTCTGCAGATGCGGCAGCAGGGTAGGGTGCTGTGTCGCCAGTTCGCCCTCGGGTTGTCCGAGCATTTCTGCAACCTGAGTGTAAGTCAGACGTGCCTGCGAATGCATTACCGATGGATAAAAGCGGTGTTTGCCGATGACACCGCTATTACTGATATGCATATCGCAAACCATGCACAGACGATCTACGGCCGGCTTCAGCGAACACAGGCCATTGGATAATTCTTCCGGCAGCATCGGGATGACGCGGCGCGGGAAATAAACCGAATTACCGCGCAAAATGGCTTCGCGATCCAGTGCATCGCCGGACCTTACATAGTGGCTGACATCGGCAATCGCCACTACCAGACGGTAGCCGCCTTTCTCGGGAGTGCAATACACCGCATCGTCGAAGTCGCGCGCGGTTTCGCCATCGATGGTCACCAGCGGCAGGTGGCGACAATCTTCGCGTCCTGCCCAATCCTCAGCCGTGACCTCGGGAGACATTTTTTTTGCCTGCTGTGCCACGTCTTTGGGAAATTCATGGGGCAGTTCATGTTTGCGCAGCGCAATTTCGATTTCCATGCCGGGATCGGCATAATTACCCAGCACTTCGACGATGCGTCCGATTGGTTGTGCATGTTTGTCTGGATGCTTGAGTATCTCCAATATCACCACCTGACCCGCGCTGGCACCGCCGGATTGTCCTGCTGCCACCAGTATGTCCTGGGTGATCCGGCGATTTTCCGCGACCACATACTGGATGCCATGTTCTTCAAACAGCCGTCCAACTACGCGACTATTGGCACGTTCCAGTACCTCGACGATTTTCGCTTCCGGACGTCCACGCCGGTCGATGCCGCTTTGACGCACCATTACCACATCATTATGCAATACCTTGTGCATTTCCTTTTCTGAGAGAAACATATCCGGGCCATCGTCTTCGCGGATCAGGAAACCAAAACCATCCGGATGACCCTGCACCTTGCCCTTGATCAAATCCAGTTTGTCGGCTACACAAATCGCGTGTTTACGGTTACGCATGATCTGCCCGTCGCGCTCCATAGCCCTTAAACGGCGTCCGAACAACTCGGCTTCTTCAGGTTCGATATGCAGCAAATGCAGCAATTCTTCATCCGTGGCAGGAGCGCCCTGCAACGCCAAAATCTCCAATATGAACTCGCGACTGGGCAACGGATGCGAATATTGCTCGCGTTCTCTTTCCAGGTAAGGGTCCTGCAAACGTAAATTATTTTTCTTTTTCATTGACAAATTGCCCTATAAATATTAAATTGCGCGACTTCAGCAAGACGTAAGCCCAGATGGCGGAATTGGTAGACGCGCACGGTTCAGGTCCGTGTGCCGCAAGGTGTGGAGGTTCGAGTCCTCTTCTGGGCACCATCATTTAGAACATAATGCGCACCGTTACTGGTTTTCAGGCGGTGCGTTTTTATTAGTATCCCTAAAAAACATAAAGCGCCTGCGAGATTACCTTCTAAAAAACCTGCGGCATTCTACACGATAATCACCGGATACTACTGCTGTTGCAACCTTTAACGTGAAACTCGCGCAGCGATCGTCTTCTCCCTCGCCCGCTTGCGGGAGAGGGATGGGGAGAGGGAAACGGGCATGATAGGTTTCATCATCAGGGGTGGCAATTTGCCATGCCCGTTAACGTGAAACACGCGTAGCGACTTACTCCCCCTCGCCCGCTTGCGGGAGAGGGATGGGGTGAGGGAAACGGACATGGCGGTTTCATTACAAGGGGTGGCATCATTGCCATGCCCGTTAGTCGCGG
>CAIRBC010000386.1 GCA_903876685.1 uncultured Nitrosomonadales bacterium
GGGGTCAAGGTCTACATCCTCGGTTTGGAAAGCCAAGCCGTCACCACCGATGCGCAAGGCCGCTACACCCTGACCAATGTACCGACCGGGGATGTCAAAGTGGTCATTGACGGCACCACCGCCACCAACGCGCCGGCGGGCTTCTACTTCCCGACCATGACCATGGACACCACCATCAAGGCCGGGATTGCCAACACCATGATGGGCAGCATGGGCACCACCCAGCAGCAACAGGCCAACGCCAACGACCCGGCGGTGTATTTGCCCCGCTTGCAGCAAACCATCCTCACCCCCGTCAGCACCACCCAATCGACGGTCGTCACCGCCCCGGCCAGTTCCGCCAGCAACAACCTGACGCAAACCCAAGCCAGCCAACTGCAATTGACCGTGCAACCCGGCAGTTTGGTCGATGCCAACGGCAAGCCGGTGCAAAACGCCCAGGTCGGCATCAGCACCGTGCCGCCGCAACTGGTGGCCGACATGCTGCCACCGGGCATCACCCAGCACACCTTCGACATCACGATTCAAGCGCCGGGCGGCACGGTGTTCACCCAGGCCGCCACGCTGACCCTGCCGAACGTATTCAACGCCGCACCGGGCACCAAGCTGAACATCCTCAGCTTCGACCACACCACCGGTAAATTGGTCATTGATGGCACCGGGACGGTTTCGGCGGATGGGTTGACCGTCACCACCGATCCGGGGTCCGGCGTGACCGCGCCGGGGTGGCATGGGATGACGCCGCCTGGAGTTTCATTAGGCTCAAATAATCCGCCACCAACTTGTACACCCTATACTAATTCAAGTGGAAATACTTTTCCCAATGCAATTCCAAATCCAAATGTATCTAATCAGGCCTCAACCCCTCAAGCTGATCTTCAAGTTATGCGAAACTTTTTGTCTGCTCCGAGCATTGAAAATAATAAATATAAACCATACGTTCCATCTGCAGATACAACAAATTCTTGGTTAACAATTGGAGTTGGAGTAGAGTTAAAATCAGTGAATTTTAATTCTTTACCTTTAACAGCTTCACAGAAAAGCGATCTTTCAACATGGTACACCACTGCCACAACTTGGCGTAACTCTCAACCCACTTATCCAACTCAGAGTCAAATAAATACATACCTAAATAATAATCCATTTCCTTCATCAATTACACCTAGTGATATAGATAATATTTCAAATTTTGTTATACAGAAAAATATTACAATCGTTCAAAACTATTTTGACACTAATAGGTTATCAGGAACTCCTAGGTTTGCCTCTATTCCTCTTGGAAGTCAAGAGGCATTGATTGATCTTTATTATAATTTTGGGCCAAAGGTATTTAATTACAATACTTGGTCAAACGCAGAAGATGGAAATTGGCAGGCCGTTATAGACGAATTAAATGACCCTAGCAAGTGGATAGAGACTGGTACTCCAGGATTGCGTACTCGTCGTATCAATGAGGCAAATCTTATAGAACAATCTATTACCCCTGTTACTCCGTCCCCTACAACACCACCTATGACATCGCCAACAAATGGTATGAATAGCCTTTGGCCAACTGATGGTGCAGGACAATGTTTTACCAATGACGGCTATGGACCTATAACGTACATTAGAACTAATGTTTCTAATGCTGTCAATTTGAATTTATCGCAAGATTCTACATCCATAGCTTCTCCCATAAGTGTTAATGCTATTTATGCTGCCACTTATAGTGGTCAAGATTTTGTTGCGGTTCAAAACCTTGTAACGGGTGATATATTATCTAGATATACGACAAATAATGGAAAAATAATTGGAAACCAGCTATTTATCCCATCTAATACGCCAATCAGATTTTATGTTGCAACACTAAATAATCAGTTTGGTTATGTAGACCTAGCTCCACAACCCTCTGGCGCTTCACCCGGCCTTGGTAGTCTGTTGCTTAACCAAGATAACTCGCCTGTTTTAGCTGACGGTTTAACAGCAAATACCGCTTTTGTTATAGGAGTTAACGGTAATATCAGTTCAAACCTCGTCCCCGGCATGACCGACGCAGCCGCATTGCAGGCAGGCTTGAACGGTAGCACAACACTACAGACTCAGACAGGCGTAATAAGCAGCTTGCCTTTAAACGGCGAAGCCCAAGCCATCGCTCTCGCAGGTTCGACGACC
>CAIRBC010000387.1 GCA_903876685.1 uncultured Nitrosomonadales bacterium
CCGAAGCCATGCTGGTTCAGGAAGGTGTCAATGGGTGTTATTTTAAGGAAGGCGACGCGGTAGACTTGGCTGACAAGATTAGCGTGTTCCTTGCCAATCCACAGCGTGCGCTGGAAATGGGTTGCGCCTCCGTTGATATTATTCGCACTCGTGTCAATGTCAACACGGTACTCGATAGTTACAAAAATGCCTTTCGCTTTGTACTGGACAATCCTGTCTGAGCGTCGATACTTTCTCGTAGGAAGCTAATGATTGAATCACAGAAAACTGGAAAATCCCTTAACCTGACCGAACTTGAATTTTGGGATAGATACTGGTCGGCCAAAAAAGAGATCAGCCATACGTGGATACCTCACCGTTATCTTTTTACGGATGTTTTGTCACGAATGTTTACAGTTAATCCTGAAGGGCGTTTTCTTGAGATAGGCGGCTTTCCAGGATTTTACTCGATCTGGTTCACCAAATACCTGTGCTATCATTCCTCCCTTATCGATATTTACCTCATGCCTGAAATTGTCGATTCGCTCACTCAGGTTAATGGCACTGCACCGATTACCCTGCTTCAGGGTGATATTTTTAGCTTCAATCCCTCTGAGAAATATGATGTGGTAATGTCAGCAGGACTCATCGAACATTTTGCCGATTTACCTGCTATAGTTGAACGGCATGGCTTATGTCTGCACGAGGGTGGAAAGTTGATTATTTGTGTTCCCAATTTTCTTGGGCTTAACGGATTGCTGCAAAAATTACTGGATAGAAACAACTATGAGGCACACAATTTAGCTGCGATGGATATCAAGACGATGCGGACAGTATTAAAGGATCAAGGGTTTAAGGATATTAATGCAAGCTACTATGGTGGCTTCGGCATCTGGATCGAAGAAGCCAAATTTAGTTCGCCTACCCTTGCCTGGATTCTTAAAATCTTGAACTATGCACGGGTACCCTTCAATATTATCGGCCTAAATACCCGTTTTTTCTCACCTTATATTATGTATACCGCTACCCGATAGTTTGCATGAAAATTCTCACTCTTAGCAGCTTTGACTTAACAGGCGGTGCCGGCAAGGCCGCCTTCAGGCTATCGCAAGCGCTGCGCGATTCCGGAGTCGATCTGCAGATGGAGGTTCAGTCACGCAGCGGAGATGCATTTTGGGTTACTGAGTCCACTAAGGGATTAAACAAAGTTGCGAATCGTCTGCGTCCCACTCTGGACAGATTACCGTTGCGTCTTTATCCGTCTTATAGTGGCGCTTCATGGAGTTCTAACCTGCTGCCCCGGCGAGTTAATCTTGCCACTCGCAACTTCTCAGCACAACTCGTGCATCTGCACTGGATAGGCTATGGCTTCATACCTATCTCTGCTCTTTGCAAGTTCGCTCTGCCTATCGTCTGGACTTTGCACGACAGTTGGACTTTTACCGGAGGATGTCATGTCCCCGGAGATTGTCGGCAATACATGGACAATTGCGGTCATTGCCCGCAACTAGGCAGTCATAGCCAGTTTGATTTAAGTCGGCTGGTTTTGCGGTGCAAAGCTGCATACTGGCGAAACCTCAATTTATGCCTGGTAGCCCCTTCCCGATGGTTAGCATCAACAGCCCGACAAAGCAGCTTGTTCCATGAACGAGAAATACATGTCATCCCGAATGGTCTGGATCTACAACTGTTTCGCCCGCTGGATCCGCTGCAGTGCCGTAAGCTACTCAACCTGCCGCTCGACAAGAAGCTCATTGTCTTTGGCGCTGTTAGTCCGTTCGGCGATTCAAACAAGGGCTGCGATCACCTGCGCCTGGCCATTGATCGGCTTGCACTCGCTAAAGACCAAGCGAACTTTGAACTGGTTATTTTCGGTCCCAGATCAACGCAGGACACTTTGTTTGCACTCCCTTCACATTATGTTGGTCAGATCCGTGACGAACTCACTATGGCAATCTTGCTAAGCGCAGCCGACGTAACAGTAGTACCCTCCCGAAGTGAAAACCTCTCCAATATCATCATGGAATCGCTCGCTTGCGGCACACCTGTTGCATGCTTTGATATTGGCGGCAACAGCGACATGGTGGATCACCTCGACAATGGTTATCTTGCACGCCCTTACGATGCAGCTGACCTGGCAAAGGGTATACGCTGGATTACCCATTCTGAGGAGCACACGGTTAATCTTCGTCAAAATGCGCGCAGCAAGTGTGTGAAGGAATTTGCTATTGAAGACGTTGCACAACGCTATCTCAAACTTTATGAAACAGTGATCGCAACCAGCAAGCCCATTTAAGCAAATGAATCTCAGCATATTTCATTTTTATAATATAGAGGGGCTGTTATTGGCAACTCCGTGCGAGCTTCTGCCATGAACAAGGTGCTCATTGTGCAACCCTGGTTTTCCGCCGTAGGTCATCCTGCTCAATCTCTACTCAATACGGCAAGAATATTGGGAAAACAGGCCGAGTTTATCTATATTGTTTCTATAGAGCCAGCCACGACAGGTATCGTTGTTTCTGTTGAACCAGGCGCGACAGGCATCGAAGCATCGTTAGCAAAATTAGCTGAATATGCCAGAGTAATTACTTTTACGGTAGCTTCAGCCTCGCTCAGGGAAGGTACTTTCAAAGCTATCCAGCAACTTCGATGCTTGTTCAGAAATGAAAAAATGAAAGGCTCTATTCTTTTTTTTGATGCGCACCTGGTATTGCTATCTGCCTTGTGGGGCTCTTGGACTCACATTCCTGAAGTCAGCAGGCTCGGTGTTATCTATTTAATCGGACCTGAACGGATTAAAAGTTCCAGGCTGGCAAGTTGGCTAGTTAAACGTTTTATATCTCGGCCAGAAGTTGTTTTGTATCTACGCACTGAAGAATTGGTCAGCGCATGGCATGAGGCTTTCCCTTCCGTCAACGCAGCGCACATCCGGCACATGCCTTCCCTGGAGATTCCTGAGGATGGCCTGACTTTTCCTGAACCGGTTAAAACCACTTTGCTTAAATTTGGCATTGTCGGTCAGATTCGTAGAGGTAAAGGACTGGAATATTTGGTGCCCCTGTTTCAGCGTCACCCGCATCTTGGAAAATTAACGGTAGCGGGCACGTTTAATAATCCTGCTGAACGCGCCGCGCTTCCCGAACTCGCCGATTTCCCCGGGTTTATCGACATTTTTTTATCTGAAAATGACCTGTTACAACAAGTCGCTAACCAGGATTATTTACTGATGTTATACAGTAATTGGGATGAGCGTATGGAAAGTGCCGTACTCTACCTGGCTGCACGCGCTAATCGCCCTGTGATTACTTATAACAAGGGATGGTGTGGCAGACTGGTTGCCCAATTCAACTGTGGCTTGTTTGCACCCCCTGAGCGATCTGCACTCAAGGAGTTCCTGTCTATGCTGCCCAAACCAGGCGAGGCGGAATATCAGCAATTGCTGGCAGGTATCCAGCAATTCAGGATTAATTATTCGGGTGGTCATGCAAAATCAGCCTTCCTCAAGGCTTTACTGGAGTAACTATGTTTCTTGATAATTTGTTGCCTGCAGGCATGGCAATTTTGCTAGCCCCCAAAGCCTTTTGGTACCGCATCACCCGTCCTAAAAAAGTTTCCTTCGGGCTGCTTGCCAATTTATTTGCGATGCGACATCGAGCTGAAATTGCCGGTATCGATTCAATTTGGGATGTCGGAGCCAATCAAGGTCAATTCGCATTTATGGCTCACCAAGTCTGGCCAGAATTACCGATTTACAGTTTCGAACCTGACCCGGATATTTTTGCGGAACTCGAATTTACCTTTAAACAATATGCCATTTCCGGCCAGGTTTTTTGTTGCGCGCTAGGCTCGGAAATAGTTAGCAAAGAATTGCTTCGTTATCCCAGCAACGTGAATAATTCCTTTCTGCCTCGTATCGGTAATGAACAGGAAATTCAAGACAAGGTATCGGTAAATTGCACCACCCTCGATGAAATTAGCCAACAAATTCAGAAATATTCCAATGTTTTTTTAAAGCTCGATGTCCAAGGTTATGAATTGGCTGTTTTATCCGGTGCTTTAGAATTTTTAAGCTGCTGCCGTTATGTGCAAATCGAGGTGTCTTTGGTCTCCTCATACTATTCAGGTGCAAAGGCAGATGAGGTAATGCGCTTTATGCGTGAGCAGGGATTTCAGTGTGTCGAGATACTTGATCTACTGCGCAATACACAGAACAAGACACGTGACATTACTGAAATTGATCTATTATTCCGAAATACTGCGAAAGAGTTGTGACCATGAAAATCAGCATAGTAGTCCCTTCCTATAACTATGCGCGGTTTCTACAGGCATGCCTGTTCAGCATTCAGACTCAGGATTATATTAATTTTGAGGTTTTGATCGCGGATGGTGGGTCGAAGGATGATTCTTTGCAAATCATCCAGCATCTCTGCGCACAAGATAGACGGTTTCAGTTGGTAAGTACCGCCGACCATGGTCAGGCGGATGCTATCGAAAAGGCTTTTGCGCAAGCAACCGGGGATATTTACTGTTTTTTAAATGCTGATGATTGTTATCTTTGTACGGATGCCTTGACGAGTGTGGTTGAGGCATTCAATGCCTATCCTGGCATCGATTTATTGAGCTTTGGCGGTTACTACCTGGATGCAGACGGGCGCTGGATACGTCCGATAAGATACCGCTACCATCCGCTGGATGGTTTTCATTTGATGCGTTATCGTACTGCAGTGCTTCAACCCGCCACCTTCTGGCGTAAAGCAGTTTATAGCCATATCGACTGGCCACGGCAATTTCATTACGTATTTGATGTCGTGTTTTTTTATGCCGCTTATCAAGCATTTTCCTGGCTGGAATTATCCAAACCGATTGCTGGTTATCGTTTGCACGGTGACAACAAATCCACCTTGATTCGTCCACCCCGAATTAACGAGTTGGCGCAATTTGAAGAAATTAAATTCGGGCGGTATTCTGCCCGATCACACTATCTATACGGAATTGCCCGATTAGTGCGCGCATTTAATCATATGGGCTCATTCGGTAATTTATGCTGCCGATTTCTTTATCTACTGGTAAACTTCCTTGCTTTCATAAGCGTCTACCGCTTACCCGGCATCTAATTTTGTGCTATAAATTTTATGCTGAATTCCGCTGTCTCATCAAACGTTAAACCCATCCCAGCCCGTGCTGAACGACCACACAACTTGAACAATTTTGATGACCTGCATCGCAAACATGAAGGGGGACTCCGAACCCATGCTTTGCCTAAGCCTAAACCCCTTATTTCAGTGATCACTGTGGTATTCAATGGAGCAAAGACTCTTGAACAGTCCATTGTCAGTGTTCTTGAACAGAGCTATGATAATTTCGAATACCTTGTTATCGATGGAGGTTCCACTGATGCAACCCTGGACATTCTCAGAAGATTTGATGATCACATCGACTATTGGCTAAGTGAAACGGATCACGGCATCTATGACGCCATGAACAAAGGTATCGCACTGGCTAGAGGTGAATATATTGGATTTCTCAATTCTGATGATTTTTTCTCCGATTCATCGGTCTTGGAATTAATTGCTACACGCCTGATGGCAAGCAAAGTCGATGCGGTATTTGCCTACCTGGACATCATTGACCCAGTAAATCCGAAGCATGTGTTACGCAAGTACCGTATCAGCAGTTTTAATACTTTCATGTTGCGTATAGGCGTAATGCCTCCTCATCCTACTTTTTATTGCAGACGTACCTGTTACGAAAAGGCAGGTTTGTACCGTACTGACTATCGGATTGCCGCTGATTTTGAGATGCTGGTGCGCTTGTTATACCAACACCATGTCTCATTGAAACTGATTAGTCAAGTCACGATCAAGATGCGCTCAGGGGGGGTAAGCACTAGCGGCCTTAGATCCAACTGGGTAGTTAATCGTGAGATTTTACGAGCCTGCAAGGAAAACGGACTCTACACCAATATTTTTTTGCTGGCCTTAAAACTGCCCATCCGCCTGTTGGAACGACTCTTTTGATACACCTTTAACTTTGGTTACGCTTCCCGACTGTGGCCAGCATTCTGAATGTGCCTGGAATCTGGCGAATTGAAAGTGCCTTTTCTTCGTTTTTCCTTTTTGCTTTTTTCTTCTGATTTTTCCCCTAATTTTTATCA
>CAIRBC010000388.1 GCA_903876685.1 uncultured Nitrosomonadales bacterium
GAGCGGTTTGGCTTGGTGCGCTTACTCCAAAATGGTGCGCAAGCGCACCCTACGGTATGGTTCATAGGGCACAATTCGGTCGAAGAATTTGCGACTGGGGTCTCTCCCGCAAGCGGGCGAGGGAGAAGACGATCGCTGCGCGAGTTTCACGTTAACCTGCACAGGGAATATTGTTTGAAATATCGACGCGTTAAACTGAACACTAAACGGCTAACTTACTGTCCGGCTTGAGCCTCTTTCAATAACCATTGACGGAAGGCTTCGACAAAAGGGCGGTTGGCAGTCACTTCCGGGGTTACCATGTAATAAGCGTAAGACTGTTCGATTGAAATATCGAAGGGCGATACCAGTGAGCCTTCGGCTATTTCTTTCGCGACCAGGGGTTTTGACGCAAGCGCGATTCCATGCCCGTCAATGGCGGCTACCAAAGATAAACCTGAGTCGCTGAAGTGAGGCCCGGCGTTGATGTTGACCCCGCTAACGCCGGCCACCTGTAGCCATTCTTTCCAGTTTGGACGGGCTTTCTCGTTGGCAATGGTGTCGTCATGCAGCAGCACATGAAATTTTACATCCGATGGCTGACGCAAGGGGCGTTTTAATTTAAGCAGTTTTGGACTGCATACAGCGATATAGTCAGACTTGAAAACAGCATCCACACGACAACCTGGATAACAGCCGTTGCCAAAACGTATCACAACATGAGAATCATCTTCCAGCAAATCGAGATTGTCAAATATCAGCGCTCCGCCCGGCGAATCATTGTCAATGGCGTTCAACGAGCTCAAGATGTGCAATTTTATTTTAGGCTCGTTCAAGGTGAATCGCTGTAGACGTGGCACCAGCCAGCGACTGGCAAATGATGGCGGAGAAACGACAACCAGGCGTCCCTTCGAGGTTTTTGCTCGGGTGCATTCCACCGCAGCAGCAAAATTATCCAGTCCCTCGCGAACCTTGGGCAGCATGGCTACCCCTTGCGGCGTGAGCTCCAGAGCCCGGGTAAGTCTGCGAAATAACGTCAGTTCAAGAAACTCCTCGAGTAATTTAATCTGGTGGCTGATCGCGGTAGGCGTGACAAATAGCTCCTCTGCCGCCTTCTTGAAGCTGAGATGGCGCGCCGCTGCTTCAAAAGCACGCAATGCATTCAATGGGGGCAGTCGATATGGCATGGATGAGTTTTTCTTCGTCGTCGGATGATAATTGGTCATTTGCCGGGATGCTGTAATAGCCTTATCTTAGCACTGTACCTTCACTTGAAGGGCTAATAAAGGAATTAAAATGAAAACGATGATGATTGAGTTTAAGCAGTTGTTGAGCAGTCTTCAATACCCGGCGGTGACGGAAAATGACGTGGCAGCACTCGCTACAGATTGTTTTGGATTTGATTGTTTACCCTAGCAGCCGCTGTTGAAAGAAACCTGGGGCGCGATTGATCGCGCCCTTTTTTATTATCATTTTTAGTGTTGGATCACTCAAAATCAGTGGTTTTCGTTTGGCTTTCCCTGCTATTATCACATTGTTCCAAGAGTCGTAAAAAATCAAGCTAATCGTGTATCAAACAGGCCTATGCATAACAGTGGATCAATTTTTTTCCTGCGAATAATTCTGTTCATGGCCTTGGTTTTTTCGAGTAGCGCATCGGCTCAACAGCAGACGCTGGTGGTTGCCGCCTATTCCAACGTGGACGAAATCATCAAAGCCGCGATTCCAAAATGGAAGGTCAAGCATCCTGAGGTCGATATTAGAGTGCTCAGACGAGCCTTTGATGACCATCATAATGCAATGATTGCCTCGTTATCGACCGCCTCCAATCTTCCTGATGTGATGGTTGTGGAGTTTAATTATTTAGGTCGCTTTGCCGCCAGCGGAAAATTGGAAGATCTCAGGGCAACGCCCTTTCAGGTGATGAATATCCAGCCAAGTTATGTGCCTTTTGCGTTTCATCAGGCATCGCTCAGTAGCGGCGCAGTTTTGGCGGTACCGGCAGACATCGGTCCGGGTACCTTGTTGTACAGGTCTGATCTGCTCAGGAAAGCCGGGGTGTCGGAGGCTGAATTGACTAAATCCTGGGAGTCCTTTGTGGCGTCAGGCGTCAAGATAAAGGCCGCCACTGGCGCGTTTCTTATTCCGAAAGCTTCGGATGTGGCAGAAATATTGATTAGAACCAATGTGAAGCCCGGAGAAGGCTTGTATTTTGGGACGGATGGCAAGGTGCTGGTCGAGTCGCAGCGTTTTGTCAGCGCTTTCGAGCTGGCAAGGCTCGTTCATCAACAAAAACTTGATGCCGGTTGGAGAACCTGGAGTCAGACCTGGAAAGATGGACTCAAGCAAGGCCAGGTTGCCTGCATCATGTCTGGTGCCTGGATGGTGGGTCATCTGGCGAGCTGGATAGCTCCCGAAGCCAAAGGACTGTGGCGCGCAGACCAACTTCCCGGCAATTCATGGGGCGCCTGGGGCGGCACCTTTTATACCATCCCCAAAAGAGCGAAAAATAAACTATTAGCCTGGGAGTTTATAAAGTTCATGACACTGAATCGCGAGGTGCAGATTGCTTCTTTCAAGTCTCAGAATGCCTTTCCCGCTTTGCTGCAAGCACATGACGATCCTTTTTTCAATTTGCCGGTCGATTATCTGGGTGGGCAACAGGCACGTATCTTATGGCGCCAGGCGTCACAGCATATAAACGCGATTGAAGTCAATGAGCTGGATCAGAAGGCGAGCGAAGTGATTTATAATCAGCTCGACCAGGTGCTCAATCAGGACAAGGAAATTTCGCTTGCCCTGCGTGATGCCACACTCAGTCTGGAGCGAATGCAGCGGCATTGATGATGGCGTTAATTCTACCGCGTAAGGTGTTGCTGTCGATTGTAGGCGTGAGCGCTTTGTTCATCGCCACAGTGGTATTGACCGCCGGGATTTTTATCAGAAGCGCCTATCAGAGTGCGATGGAGCATGCCGAAGTCCGAATCGTTCAATTCGCCGCCGAAGCGGAATCAGGATTGAATCGCGGCCTGCTCGGTGTCGATGTACTGCTGGCGACGGTGGATGATTTGTTGCAGTTATCCAGAACGGTTGCAAACAAAATCGATCCGCACCAGGCGAGCGAACTGATGCGCAGCCGTATTGATCAAAATCTGCTGGTACATTATGTTGCGCTGTTAACACCCGAGGGCAAGGTGCTTGCTTCATCAGACAGCAGCGGTGCCGGACTGAAAGTGGTGTTGCCGGAAGGATTCCTCCGGCAAGTGCTGGCGCAACCGGTTTTCACGGTATTCATCAGCGCGCCGCTAATCAGTGGAGATGACCCGGAAGCCGTTTTATATATCGGACGCACGGTCAGTCTGGAGGACGACAGTCGTATAATCACCGTGGCGCAGGTGCAACTTCCACTGCTGGTCAATCTTATGCAACAGGACTTGCCCGGCGCAGGGATTGAGCTTACGTTTCAGCGCATAGATGGACAGTTGTTGATCAGTGTTCCTGAAACAACGACAGCCGTTGCCGGTATACCCCTCGAAAAGCTGGAAGAACTACTGGCTTCGGGCACCGTCCAGAAAGTACACAGCATCCTGACGGGTGCTCCTGCGCTGATGCTTGCCCGTCGAACCTTGTATCGCAGCACCTGGTTCAGCATTGCCATGCCGGTGGAACTCGCACTCGGGCATTGGCGGGTTGAACGTAATTTTATCGTGGCGGTTAGCTTGCTGGCTGTTTCGTTAATTGTTTTTGCAGGTGTCTTTGCGCGTTGGTACCTGCTCAGGATGGAACGGGCGAATCGCCAGTTGGCGCAGTCCAAGACGGTACTGGATCAGGCGCTGAATTCCATGGATAGTGGTTTTTTGTTGCTGGATTCGGGAGGAGGGATACTTTCCTGGAATCGGCGCTTCGAGCAACTATTCCCTGCAATGTGCGCCCTGTTGAAGCCACAGTTACCTTACCTGGAGACGTTTGAGGCAGAGGCGCTGGCGATTTTACCTGACGCTGATAGCTCGGCACGAAGCGACTGGGTGCAAAGCCGTATCAAACATTACCGCAGTGTGCAAGCCGAACATGAACAAATCTACCCCGACGGGCGGATCGTGCATATTTCGGAGCGTCAGACACCAGATGCCGGGCGGGTATGCATCTTTCAGGATGTGACTGAAGATAGAATCAATCAAATGGATCAACGTATTGCGGCTATTGCTTTTGAGTCACAGGAAGGCATGAGTGTTAATGATGCAAAGGGAATTTATCTACGCATCAACAAAGCTTTTAGCAAAATCACCGGATATACTTCCGCTGAAGTCATTGGTAAAAGTCCGGTGATTTTAAAATCAGGTCGACATGATGCAACTTTCTATGATGCCATGTGGGAGAGTATTCATCGCACCGGTGTCTGGGAAGGTGAAATCTGGAACCGGAAAAAGAATGGAGAGATTTATCCTGAACATCTCACCATTACCGCAGTAAAAAATGCAGAGGGCATGGTAACCAATTACGTTTCTACTCTCACCGACATAACCCTGACCAAGGCTGCTGAGGATGAAATCAGGCAGCTTGCTTTCTATGATCCGCTCACCCGACTTCCCAATCGGCGCCTGCTGCAGGACAGGCTCAAGCATGCGCTGGCTTCCCTCGTCCGTAGTGGTCGCACCGGTGCGCTATTCTTCATTGATCTGGATAATTTCAAGAGCCTTAATGATGCACATGGGCATGAGATTGGCGATATACTCTTGACACAAGTGGCAAATCGTCTGGTGTCTTGCGTGCGAGAATGTGATACGGTGGCACGGTTGGGGGGAGACGAATTCGTGGTCATTCTGGAAGAATTAAGTAAAGATTCCCTTGAGGCGGCGGAACAAACTGAAGTTGTAGCTAACAAGATATTGTCTCTGCTGAATCACCCCTATCATCTGGCTAACCTCGAACATTATTCTACGATGAGTATCGGCGTAACCTTGTTCAGTGACAACTCTCATTCCATCGATGAATTGATGAAACAAGCGGATATTGCCATGTATCAGTCCAAGAAAGCGGGACGTAATACGCTGCACTTCTTTGATCCAATCATGCAGGAAACCATTGATGTTCGTGCCACTATCGAACGGGAGCTTCGCCATGCCCTGGCAAAGGGACAGTTCCAGCTTTACTACCAGTTACAAGTGGACGGCCTTAGGGAGAACGGTACTCACCGCCCGTTAGGAGCCGAGGTATTGATACGCTGGATACATCCCGGACGCGGCGTGATTTCTCCCGCAGAATTCATCACACTGGCAGAAGAATCCGGACTGATTTTGCCGATAGGACTATGGGTACTGGATACTGCATGCGCTCAAATTAAACAATGGGAGCAGCATGAAGCTACTCAGAATCTGGTGCTGACACCGCTAGAACTGATCGAAAAAATCGCAGCGCTGGTGCCACCGCCGCGCGCGCACCGCCATCGCTATTTCGGTGTTCTGGCTCCCA
>CAIRBC010000389.1 GCA_903876685.1 uncultured Nitrosomonadales bacterium
AACAGTATTACTGTTTTTGGTGTTAAAGTCCGGTCAAGGTGGTGTTCCGCAACATTGAAATGAATCGGCTGACGCCTTATTCAGCCACCTTTGCCGGTCGCAAGATTACCTCAGGAAAACTTTCGCTCGATCTGGAATATAAAATCCATCAGCGACAGTTGCAGGGCGAAAACAAGGTCCTCATGGATCAGTTGACGCTGGGCGAACGGGTGGAAAGTCCGGGCGCGATGAACTTGCCGCTGGATTTTGCGATCGCGATCCTGGAAGATTCAGATGGCCGGATCGATCTGGGTCTGCCCGTTTCAGGCAATCTGGACGATCCTCAATTCAGCTATGGCGGCATTGTCTGGAAGGCAATCCTGAACGTGCTCACCAAGGTCGCCACCGCACCGTTCCGCGCTCTCGGCGCCTTGTTCGGCGACCATGAGAATATCGAACAAATTACCTTTACAACGGGTGATACGCAACTTGCGCCGCCCGAACGTGAAAAGCTGGTAAAAATAGCCGCAGCGCTCAATAAACGACCCAAGCTATCGCTCGCGCTGCATGGTGTATATGCGGAACAGGACAGAGCTGCACTTCAGGAAAAACAATTCCGCCGCAGCGTAGCCCAAAAAAGCGGAGCACAGCTTGAAAACGGCGAGGATCCCGGTCCGGTATCCCTACGCCAACCCAAAGTTCAGCTGCTACTGGAAAACCTTTATGCAGATCGCTTTGGCAGTTCAGAGCTGGCAATACTAAAGGATGGCTATGGCAAAGCCAATCCCGGACAGCTTGAACAAAGTCTCAAGAGCAAGCTTGGCTCCAAACTGAATGGTCTGTTCAGTGCGGCTAAACCCTTGAGTGCAGAAGAAATCGCCCAGCTCAAAGGGGCTGACTTTTATCAAATTCTGGCAAATCGGCTACGCAGCAGCATCCGTGTAGACGACTCTCAATTACTGACCTTGGCAACCCGGCGCGGCGAGTCTATCGCGTCCCTGATGCAAACAGCGGGTGTGCCGATGGATCACCTTCAAATCCTGGCGGCTCAGAAGGTGGAAAACGAGGCACAGCAAGTGCCGGTAAAACTGGTACTGGGTGCTCATGCAAAATAGGCTATCAGCTGACAACCAGCTTGACAACCACCCGCTTTGAAAAACCACCCCGCCCTGACGGGCACCCCTCCAGCGGAGGGGAATGAAATCACAAGCCTATAAAAATAATACTATTTTTGTACTTCCCCGCCCGACTGGCTCAAATGATTTTGCTTTTCGCAGGATTCTATGGATTAACCGGATGTTTTCCGGATGGGTGTTTCAGAAAATGTTTTGCATAGCGACTGCCAATGCGCGATACAGGCAGCATCATTAACAAATTGGCCGTATTGAATTCCGGATCCCAGCCTGGTTCTCCGCATATATAGGCTCCCAAACGCAAATAGCCCTTGATTTGCTGTGGTATCGGCACATCGAGGAACTGATTCAGCGCCTGCAGCGGCAGTGGATTGCGCGGAAATACGCTATATTCAATGGGCGCCGCATACAAACGGCTGAGTTTTCGGTAAATACTGGCTGCAACATGCCCACCGTCCGCGATGCCGATAGTTGCACAACCGATTAAATATTCATAACCATGTTGCTGTATATATTGCGCCAGTCCACCCCACAACTGGCTGAGGGTTGCACCGTCGCGGTATTCTCGGTGCACACAAAATCTGCCCACTTCTACCAGGCGATCACTCAGATGCAGCAAGCGAGTCAGGTCGAATTCCCCTTGCGAGTAATACCCGCCAATTTTCTGCGCCTGCCCGGGAGAAAGTATCCGGTAAGTACCGACAACCTTGGCGGAATCGCTCTCGCGCACCAATACATGTACGCAGTATTTATCAAATATGTCACGATCAATCTCTACACCAGCGCCAGGTATGTTCGCAGCCATTTCTTCGGTATACACCTTATAGCGCAGCCGTTGCGCTTCCAGCACTTCTGTCGCACTGTGTGCAAGGCTGGTGATCAGTTTACGATTCATCGCCGCATGAGTTTGACTATTCAGTTCCAACATGGCTTCTCCTTGTTTTTTCGTCTCTGCCGATTATAGAGAACGGTTATTGCAAAGTGATGACAGAACTGTGACGCGATTGTTTCTCGGACAGTCACAATTTCGTCATATTTAATCGCTAACATGGATAAACAACCTTCCATGCAGCGAAAGAATCGAATGACCAGACATACCTTGACACAATTCGACTCGGAACTCGATGATGTTCGTTCCCAAGTGATCGTCATGGGTCACCTGATAGAGAAACAAGTACGCCTTTCCCTTGAAGCCTTGACCAATAATGACCCTGATTTGATGGAACAAGTCATTGAAGACGATAAACGGGTTAACAACCTGGCACTCGCTATCGACGAAAAGTGTGTGCAGATTATCGCCACCCGCCAACCGGCGGCCAACGATCTGCGGATGATCATGACCGTCATCAAAACCATTACTGACATGGAGCGTATCGGCCACGAGGCTAAAAAAGTTGCACTGATGGGCAAACATCTGTCCATACGCGAGCACATTCGCCCGCCCCGTTTCACTGAAATCAGGCACGCCGTCAATCTGGTGCTTGAGATGCTGCATGAATCGCTGGACTCGTTCGCCCGTCTGGATATATCCAGCGTCATCAGCATCATCCGCCAGGACGAACTGGTAGACAATGAGTTTCGGGTAATCCTGCGCTATCTGGTGACTTTGATGATGGAAGATCCACGCGCCATTTCCGGTGCGCTGGAAGTGCTTTTCATTGCCAAGGCTGTCGAACGGATGGGTGATCATGCGCAGAACATGGCCGAAAACATGATCTACATGATCAAGGGACGCAATGCACGCCACATTAGTGTAGAGCAAATCGAACAGGACCTATTACAACTTGATGCAAAAAAATAGCTGTCAATCCGGCATTTAATGATAACCTTCGCGGACAGTCATACGTTTACCCGATTTAACGTGAAACTTGCGCAGCGATCGTCTTCTCCCTCGCCCGCTTGCGGGAGAGACCCCAGTCGAAATTTTCGACCGAATTGTGCCCTATGAACCTTGCCGTAGGGTGCGCTTGCGCACCATTTTGGAGTAAGCGCACCAAGCCAAACCGCT
>CAIRBC010000390.1 GCA_903876685.1 uncultured Nitrosomonadales bacterium
AGCTAAAAGCTTAATCTTGTTTTTGGTTGTCATATGTTCTCAGCAAGTGAATGGAAGGAGGCGGCTAACGTTGAATTAAGCGGCGCGCTGCGGACTTATGCCATTACAAATCCCGCTGTTGCGCGTCCGCTTGAATGTTGGGTTAGGCCATAAAACATTGATTAAATTTAGTGTTATTAATTCGTATATATTCATCTTTACCTCTATTAATTTTAGCTACAATCCCTTTAGTTCTTTATAGCGATAATAAATGAGATTTGAGCATATTTTAGTACCATGAATTAGAATAATTTTTAATTCCTCTATGCCTTAATGTGAAAGCTCATCATATTCCTTAAATTATCCACATAAATTAACGCAAAGATAAACAAAAAATTAAATTTTACCCTGGCTCCTTAAATAGCCTTACGATTTATAAAGATGATCGAATGAGTAAATTTTGTGAGATGGTTTCCTTTTTATCATAAAATGTCTGTTGAATCATCGTATCGGTTTCTTAATATGTAATAGAGAAGTGAAGTTCAGAGATACCGCTTCTCGGGTTTAATTAAAAAGTGCTTTTCACTTCTTCTTTCCTTGATGTTCATAAAGTCGCCGTAAAATCAACCTCGGTTTTTGATGATAAAACGAACTCATAATTCAAAAACACGATTTTCCTTGTTTCAAAAAATCTTCATTTAATAAAGAGATACCGGTAAGGCCTAACGTAAAATTAACCGGCTCCGCGCTTTTGCGGAGTCCGGGTTGAATGTTGGGTTAGCCGCTCTCGATGCACGACACCTTGTGTTGATGCAGCAAGTGCAGCCTTAACACGGAGAGCCGTCGCATCAACTACATGGATGAAGAAGGGAAGCTCGGGGGTAGGAAATAGATCGAACCCTTCTTCAGTGCGGACAAGCACAGCATTTTTCGCCCGCTTTGAGGCGGCAGCTTGAGCAAGAATGCTTGCTGCGTCAGCGAAAGACTCGCCAACTCGCTGAACTCGAATGGGAACGAGTTCCTCTCCATCCGATGACTTGAGAAAAGCATCGATTCCAGCATTGCGATGAACTGGTACGAGATCCAAACCTTCGAGCAGTGCTAGAGACTTCAAGTCTGCGGTGGCGTAAGCAACACGACCTTTTTTGAGCAATGCCGACTCGGTCATGGTCGGTGCTTTAATGCGCTGGCTAGCAAGTTCTACAGCCTCGCTTGAAGTGTCAATACCAAAAAATTTGCGCCCTAGAATCGCAGCAGCAACAAGAGTTGTGCCGCTGCCACAAAACGGGTCAACAACGAGATCGCCTGGCTCGGTAGCAATCCGAATGATTCTATCGAGCAGCAGTACTGGTTTCTGTGTCGGGTAACCCGTTCGCTCTTTGGCTTTTGGGTTCAGAAACGGTATCTCCCAAACATCGCTCAGCGGAACACCCTTCTTATCTGTGGCATATACGGCATCACCGTTGGTGTCCGTTGCATACTTGGAGACACCATGCTCGTCTCTTTGGCGAAGTTGCAGAATTTGATCAACATTGGTTGTTTCAGAGTAAGCACCATAGATAATATTGAACTTGTAATTATCACTCTTCGAATAGAAGAATATCGTCTGGTGCGCTGGTAGTAGGTTTCTTGCAGCATTTGACCAGCGTTTATAAGTCCAGATTATTTCAGAACGAAATTGCTGTGGCCCAAAAATTTTGTCGAGCAACACCCTTAACAGGAAATTTGCGCTCGAATCACAGTGAACAAATACAGAGCCAGAATCCTTTAAAACGCGGTGAACCTGCCTGAGTCGTGCCTCCATGAACTCCGCGTATTCGCTAAGACCGCTCCAAGCATCGTCGAAGCTGAATGTCGTGGTGCGATCCCTCGTTATGGATGTGTGTCGGCGATTTGTGAAAAATGGCGGATCCAAATAGACAAGGTCAGCCTTGCTTGCCCCCAATCGTTCAAGTTCGACTAGGCAATCCCCATTTATCACATGCTCAAGTTCATCAATCATTTTGTTTCGCAGCCCTTGAAGCAGCAATTTCCTCAAGCGTCGACTTGAGATCAACGCTAGTTTTTTGAAGGACATATTTCCACGCGGCATCGCCATAGTGATACTCGCCGTCAACACCTTCATAAAGGGTTTCCAGTGTTTCTTGGATGCGGATTGCCTGTGATCTATTTGGGTAATAGAACATGATACGAATTGGTTTGTATCCGGCATCAGAGATGACTTGAATGCGGGTGTGCTCTTTCGTTATATGATCCCCATCGGTTGTCGCATCCTTCCACTTGATCTCCAACGCCTCGTTGCCGACGAGGCAATCGATCTCAAACGTTCGTGGCCGTTGACCCCGCGTATTTTGCACACGTAGCGAACCGGAGTCTGGGAATGCCTCTTTAAAACACAGTTTAGTCGCTGCCTCCAGAAATGATCCCGCATACTTGTACAAGAAGCGGCCTTTGTTCTGATAAACATCGATCAATCGACCTTCCTCTTCCGCGACACCAAGAACTCGATATATCAAGTAGTGAGAAACGTCATCAGCCTGCATCTCAACAACACGGCCATCAATTGCCAGTTTCAATCGATCAGCGTACTCATCAGCTAAAAGCTTAATCTTGTTTTTGGTTGTCATATGTTCTCAGCAAGTGAATGGAAGGAGGCGGCTAACGTTGAATTAAGCGGCGCGCTGCGGACTTATGCCAT
>CAIRBC010000391.1 GCA_903876685.1 uncultured Nitrosomonadales bacterium
CACTATTCGAACCTATCTTGCTACCCTTCAAAAACAAGATGCCAATCTTTTTGATGCTCTCGTCCAAACATTCAAGGGCTCTCCAACACAACCTTGCTTCGCCTAAGTATCAATTACAGATTGGTACCTGAGTAGTTACAACTTTATTTATATTAATAAATTTTAGAGTTGGAAGTGCATCAAAAGAAATTATTCAAGCAATTGACTAAAAAACAACCACTTGCTTTCAGCCATATTCCATTTCGAAACGGAGCTAAACTTTGTCGAATCTCCAAAGGTTGTTGAAGGAGCAATAGATGCAGAACCCGCATTTGCCAACAAATTCCAACCTGAGGCCAAGTTATAGAATATTTGTGCATTAGCATATGTGGTAACCGAAAGCGCATGGAATGCAATGGCAATTGTAAATATGTAACTTACTATTCTCTTGCGCTTCATTTTCTCCACCTAATTAAGTTGCAAATATGTTCCTGTCTATTACCTTACTCTATATTCCAAGAAATGTGTATATGTCTAAATGCATATATATTTTGATCATATTTATTTTTCAGTTTGGAATATCCTTATTAATCATGCTATTAAAATTTCTTAAAAAATTCCGAGGTAAGTGGAATATTTTTCAAGCATCCGCACAATGCGAATCAATGGGGGGAATCAATGGTGAATCAAGAATCAATGGGGTCGTACTCGATTGATTTGTTAACGACGTTCGCCAAGGCAATAGCATAGAATTGCGACTAAAGTTGGTACTTGTGTTGAACTTTGAGTAACAGGCGGAATTGCTTGAAAACTCGGTTCATTCGATTGCCTCAAGGTAGGGTCGCATCACGTTGGCGACGCGACATATCTTGGCGTAGTGCCAAAGGTCATCGGTCGATGCTTTCTTTTTCGCCCGTGCATCCTTCAGTGCTTCCAGTGCCACGTCTAGGCCTATCTTGTTGCGATGCTTGAAACAGTCGGCCACCGTCTTGGCCACGCTGTAGACCCGCAGCTTGACTTGGTCGCGCTCGACCTCCTCAATGCCAGACGAATAGGCGTCGCCGGAGAACTGAATCATCTTGACAGGCGGATAATTGATTTTGGGTACATGGCTGTCGCGTGGCATGGCAATCCATATCTGGCGCGGCAATTGGGTCGTCAGCTCGTGGAACTGCAGAGCTTAGAGCAGGCAGAACACCGCTTGCGGCACTTTGGTTGCAATGGCCGCCAGACTTTCGTGCTCGGAACCCGGGCTGTCTGGCAGCCGGTAGAGGCCACGCCCGACTTTCTCCAGCAGGCCGGCGGCGGTCATGCGCGTCAGGATCGCCCGTTGCACCCCTACTGCATCCAGATCGCTCGGGCGCAGCATCCCTCTCTGGGTGAGCAGATCGACGACGCGCTGGGTTTGAGTGTTGTGCCACATGGTGCCCATAGTATGTTCCATTTATTCGTCGATTTTAAGTAAGTGACGAATTAAAGAAACATTGGCTAGACGGGTGCAGATGGTTGCCATTCCGTATTTTATAAAAAGCCTGTTATCAGTCACCAATCTGGCGGGACAACTCGTTTACACCCATTGGATACAAGTGGAGCGCCTATTGGCGAAGCGTCCATGCCGCTAATGATGCCGTGTGCAGCGCGCACCTGACTGCCACGTCAGCTGCGAAGCGTGGTCAGCAGCGCCACAAGTCCGGCAATTGCGGTAAAAGGTTCGGGGTTACTGTCCGCAGTAAAACGTGCCACCAATCGTTCCGCACGTTGGGTGGCGACGGCCAAATGTTCGCTGGTAGTTGCAAATGCTTTGCCCGCGCCTTTTTCGTAATCGGGAATATGCTGCTTCAGGCGGTGCATCACTTCGTCGCGGTGTACCGAAGCCTGAATGTCTTCGTAGTGGAGCAGTAGCCACAGCTCAAAACTGGGCACCGAGGCAACGACTTGAAAAACGACCGGCTGCTTGGCGTCGTTCCTGAGCTTGCCGTCCAGCGACTCAGCCAGCCGTAGCGCGTCGAAATAGCTGTCATGATCGTCGCGGTCGAAGACGGCATAGACCTTTTCGAACGCACGCCGCTGGATATTCTTGTGGCGGTCGCCATTTTCAAACAATACCTGGGCGTACTGCACCACCTGGACGGGCGCAGTGCCCAACTCGCTGGGCCGGACTTCCACATTGGCGGTATGCAAGCGATAGGCGGCGCGAATCTCGCGAAAGTAGTTCGGCTCAGTCTTTCTGCCTTCAGAGACGATCAGGATGCGGTCGTAGCTTGCGCGCCGTCCCTGCTTACGCTCAAACTGCTTCTGCTGGCGTTCTTTTGGGGAGCTATCGCGGGCCATCAGTGTTTCAGCCCTAGCCGGAGTTTAACAAGTACCAAATTTTAATCAATATAATCATGATATTGCAGTGCACTAGTTTTGTAAAAGAGAAATTTCTCTTTTTTTCTTGTTATTTTTCTATTATCTGGTGAATTTTATAGTCCCTCCTGGGTTTGAATTTAGGTTAAGTGCTTTGTAGATTTCCATCAAATCAGGTTCGGCATTGGTACTTTTACGAATATGAATAGTGCGCCCATCGCTGCGGCGCATGCTGGTTGTATTGCG
>CAIRBC010000392.1 GCA_903876685.1 uncultured Nitrosomonadales bacterium
AATTCCTGATCATGCTGACCCGACTGAAACAGACTCGGTTTTTGTCCAATCGCCTCTACTACCGTGTAGCCAGTAGACTCGGCTAGCGCCCTATTAATCTGCAAGATGACACCTTGAGCGTCGGTTATCATTAACGCTTGATTAACGTGAAACTCGCGCAGCGATCGTCTTCTCCCTCGCCCGCTTGCGGGAGAGGGATGGGGAGAGGGAAACGGGCATGATGGGTTTCATCATCAGGGGTGGCAATTTGCCATGCCCGTTAGATTCAAAAGCGACCGCAGATATTTTACGTTGTGTTTCGATCTGCTTACGCTCGGAAATGTCCTGAGAGAACCCTACTGTGCCTTGAACATTGCCCTCTTCATTCAAGATGGGAGTCTTGTAAGTTTCGACCCAATGGATTTTTTTGCCGTCAAATGATGACTCTTCAATTCGTTTCGCTTTGCGAGAAACCATCACCTCAACATCATCATTGCGATATTTTTTCGCTAAATCATCAGGCTGCAAGTCCAGATCGGTTTTCCCCTCAGCCTGCTGAGCATCACTCAACCGCAGATAGGCAGCAAACGCCTTATTGACCGCAAGATATTGACCTTCGGTATCTTTCAGCCAGATCATAAAGGGAGAATTGTTCAGAATAGCCCGCAGGTTTAATTCATTCTTCTCGGATACCGCTTTGGCCATAGCGAGTTGTTTGATGACTTCTTCCTGGCTAAATACTAAAGAAACTGCACCTGTAGTATGAAAGGCTCGGATCACGCCAAAACTTAAAACCATAAAACCTGCTGCTGAAATTAGATGCGCCAACCACCACAACTGATTCCAAGGTTTTGCAAAAATAAAAACTAATGAGCTTTCGGCAAAATATGCCAGCGAAATCAGGTAAAGTAGCATCATCCATGATTGGACTCGCCTAAAGAAAATAAAAGCTATCCCAATCAAAATGAACAACAATGCAGCGACTTCCACTCCAATTCGGATTATTGCCATAGAGTCGGACTGAGTAATAGCCACCCAGCCTACCAGAATATCCAGCAGTAAAAAAGCCGCAATCCATGACCACCAAAATCTATTATTGCCGCGCTTTTGCAGTGAATGGTGGCGACTGCCATAGGTCAACAAGCCAGTCAACATAAAACTGGCCATCAATAAACGGGATACGGGGCCATATAGCAGAAACAGAGCCATATGATCGTGGCTTAGCGGCGTAAATAGTCCATGTAAACCATAGACCAGCGTAAAGCCGATAAAGGATAGCGTAAGCCAGCGCAACTGGGGTTCGCCTGAAGATAGATAACAACGCCAAGTTACATAGCTAATAAAAACGCCCTGCAAAATCGCTACGCCTATGGCTACTTCATGTAAACCATGTTCGATGAAAAGTACCGAGGAGTCCTGAAAAAAATAGATATAGGCAGCCGCTAAAACAGGTAGCAAAGCCAAAAGCGTAATTAATAGCTGCTCATATAAGCGAGTCAACGGAAATATTCGGTCGTAAAGTTCATGATTAATTCTGGGCTCAGAATAACGAGTCGATGTAATATCAGAATTACTCAGCATGAAGATTTTCTCTCTCAGAGGTTAACGTCAAACAACGCCAGCCACTTACTCCCTCCGCTTGCGGGAGAGACCCCTGTCGCAAATTTTCGACCGAATTATGCCCTGGGAACCCTACGAAACCCATTTTGTGGGGGAGGTTCTTGGGTAGGGAAACAGACATGGCGGTTTCCTTATCTGGGGTGACAAACATACCACACCCGTTAGCTTAAAGATTCCGCAGCGAGGGACTGAGAATCCCTGCCTGGGATCTTTCCTCAGCGAGCGCAACCCTGTACTCACTTGCCATGGATAGATTTGTCAGGATCTGCTTGAAGTCATCATCCGTAGTCGATCCTCGTTCCAGCAGATCCATTACCCTGGTCACGGCATTGCGCACCACATCACTGATGGCGTACTCCTGACTGTCCAGCAAACCCAGTGACGTATACATCCCCTCCACCGAACGTATCATTTGATCCAGTCCAAAGCGCGTATCACTTTGCAAGGTACGATGAAAGTGGTGTAAATTTTTCAAGGCCACTTGCGTGGCATCAACCAGTTCCCTCAGACCTTCGGTTCGGGCATGTTCATCCAGACGCAAAATAATATTATCTACCGCCACGACTGAAGTCTCGCCAATCATCAGCACATAATCACGTATCCTGGAAGCGGCGGAAATATCCTCAACCGGCATATCCATAATTAGCAACGAAATTGCGGGGAAATTCACAATCAAGCGTTGTTTGAACTGGAAAATCCGCCCCTGCTCCTTGGTCAACTCAATGATCGAGGCGGCCAGCGGGGAGGCTGATCCTTCAGGCGACAGGGTCAGCAGACCATAATGGCTACGAATCTGCACATTACTGGTAAGTCCATAGGATTTGAGTGATTTTACTGCGAGCTGAGCAAGTGACTGCAAAGAGCGGCAACTCATCGAATTGCGAGTAAAATCAAGCACGATATTGATTTCTTCCAGCATGGTCAGTGCAAGTTTGGCGCCGGTGTGAGCCAAAGCTTTTTCAGCCTGCAATTGCAACCGTTCTGCCCTGAGTTTTACCGCAACCGTGGCTTTTCTGCTGATTTCTTCAGGATTAAAAGGCTTGGCGACAAAGTCATCGGCACCCGCATCAAACGCAGCCAGGCGAGAATCCACGTCGTCATTGGTCGAGAGAAAAATGATGATCAAGCCTTGCGTATGCTTTGCAGCCCTAAGTTTTCGGCAGGTTTCATAGCCATCGATGCCCGGCATTTCAATGTCCAAAAAAATGACATCGGGTTCGATAGCCTCAATGCGCGCCAGACACTCGAAGCCGGATTCCACCTCAATGACTTCGAAACCCGAAGGTTTCAGTGATTCGGATAACATACTGGACACCACAGGATCATCGTCCACGATGAGTAATCGCCCCTTGCTGGCTACACTAAATAAATCTGAATCAATCATGTCATCATTTTCCTTTAAATTTAGTGCAAATGTCGGGTTACGGCGCAAAAACGCACCTAACCCGACCTACCGTTACAGAGTCATTAAACAATTAAACAATTAAACAATTAAACACTAGAGTACTTCCAGTGACTCCATCAC
>CAIRBC010000393.1 GCA_903876685.1 uncultured Nitrosomonadales bacterium
AGCGCAGCGAGGGGGGCGTAGCCGGGAGTACGATCGCTGCGCGAGTTTCACGTAAAATATGGAATTATTTCGCTTAAGCTGACACGAGAAGCCTTTGCCAGAGCGATGCATCAGCGCGATGCATCAGCGCGATTGATATCCCTCGTCTCAAACGCCTTTCTTGGAAAAATCGCGCAACCGAAAGCCTAATAGCGCCAGCACTGAAAAGTAAGCCACTATACCGCCCGTGACCAGGGCAGTCAGGCGCAAAACGCGCGGCCAACCAGAACTGGTTAGCCAGCTCTGTTCACTGCCCATGCCAAACCACAGCGTCAGCGCCAGCGCAGCAATCGCCAGAACAATTTTGCCAGAAAATTTTGCCCAGCCGGGTTCAGGCCGGTATATGTCATTTTTCTTCAGATAATAGAACAAAATCGCTGAATTCAGGCAAGCGCCCAAACCGATAGATAATGCGAGACCTGCATGCTGTATCCAACCAATGAACAGCGCGTTCATCGCCTGAGTCGCCAGCAGGGTTACAATGCCGATTTTCACTGGTGTCCTGATGTCCTGACGCGCATAAAAACCGGGCGCGAGGATTTTTACCAGGATCATGCCAATCAGACCAACGCTATAGCCGGTCAATGCCTGACGCGCCATCAGTACGTCGTGTGCGGTGTAGGCACCATGCTGAAAAAAGGTTGCCAGCAATGGTACTCCTATCATGCCCAGCGCCAGTGCCGATGGCAGCGTGAGCAACACCGTCAGGCGCAATCCCCAATCCAGCAATTTGGAATATTCCATGCGGTCATTTTTAGCATGGCATTTGGAAAGCGAAGGCAGCAGGATAGTACCTATAGCCACCCCCAGCAGGCCGGAGGGAAATTCCATCAGCCGATCCGCATAATACAACCAGGACACGCTGCCAGCCGCGAGAAAGGACGCAAAGATGGTATTAATGATCAGACTGATCTGCGCGATGGATACGCCAAATATCGCCGGCCCCATCTGCCGGATGACACGCCACATACCTTCATCCCGAAAGTTCAAACGAAACGCGGGCAACATGCCGATTTTGCTCAGGAACGGCAATTGAAAGCCCAGTTGAACAATACCGGCAATGAACACCGCCCAGGCCAGCGCCAGAATGGGCGGGTTGCAATAAGGGGCGAGCCAAAGCGCTCCGGCAATGAAGCAGGCATTCAGCAGAATCGGCGCAGCGGCCGGCACCCAGAATTTGTTATAGGTATTGAGTATGGCTGCAGCAACAGATACTAGAGAGATAAAGAAAATATAGGGGGAGGTAATGCGCAACATTTGCACCGTCAACTGATATTTTTCTGCATCCTTGACGAAGCCAGGGGCACTGATATACACGAACACAGGCGCTGCAATAATCCCAATCAGTGTCACCACAAACAGAATCAACGCCAGCATAGTAGTCACATGATCGACCAGCAATTTGGTTTCGTCCTGCCCCTTGCGATTGCGGTATTCGCCAAATATCGGCACGAAAGCCTGAGAAAAAGCGCCTTCGGCAAACAACCGCCGCAGCAGGTTGGGCAGCTTGAAAGCAACGAAAAATGCATCGGTCGCAGCACCTGCCCCAAAAATCCGCGCAATCAACACATCGCGCATGAAGGCGAGGATACGCGAAACCAGGGTCAGACTACTAATGGTGGCTAATGCTTTAAGGAGATTCATAGGGTGAGTCATTATTGATTAACGCCGCGCATCATACCTTGCACAGCGCGCTGACGCATCCCTTCATGTAGCGAGACAAGTCGTATTGCGCCAAAGTCCAGCTCGTCCGGCACAATACCTCACAACCCACAAACTAAATAAATAGGTTAATAATAAGACAGGATAACTATTCAGCTTGGCAGTGTGTATAGGGGCGATTAGTCAGCATTGATCATGCACAAATTAGCTTTCAATAATTCAACCGCAAGATATGACGACTCACTAAACACGATGCGCGATCATATCGAGTTGGTTGTGCCCGGTATTTCAGCGTTCGATACGATCGGAAATTCGAGCGAATTTATCAGCTATTCGGATTTTATTCTGCTGGGTTCGCTTAAGTTAGCCGTCCATTCCCATAAAGCCATTTTCGCCCAACGCCCCGATACGTCTAATAACTTATCCTTCATGCTGCCGATAGCCGGAACGGTGGAATATACGGTCAACCGAAAGGCGCATGTTTCACGAGAAAAAACCACGGGGGTATTTTTGAGCGGCGCGGCCCGCACCGCTCATACATCGGATGTCAGCCAGGTCATGATGAGCCTGAACCAAGACCGGCTATTACGTGTCGCGGAAAGTATGTCGGGCAAGCCTGGCGGGAAATTTTCGCTAAATTTGAGTGAGGATCGGTTGCTGCCATTGCAACAAGGCGGACAGGATTATTATGCTGTATTTCAGCAATTATTTTCCGTTATTGATTCAGCCTCAGGAAACGTGCAGATACTGAAGATGATGGCGATCGAAGATGTGTTTGAGCGCGTTATTTGCATGATGCTCAATCCCGGCCTGATTCTGAAAGATACAGCAGACAGTGACCGTTCAGCCAGCCATAAAAAACTGACTTTACTTTGCGAATGGATCGAAGCTCATCTTGAAAATCCACTTAACCTGACCTGCCTGGAAGAGTTGAGCGGGTTGTCGGCTCGTTCTTTGCAAACGCTGTTTCAACAACATTATCAATGCACTCCGATGCAGTGGGTTAAAGCCAGAAGGCTTAATGCGGCCTACCAGCAGCTTGCAAATCCGCAAC
The DNA here is from genome assembly GCA_903876685.1 of uncultured Nitrosomonadales bacterium. Classification (GTDB taxonomy): domain Bacteria; phylum Pseudomonadota; class Gammaproteobacteria; order Burkholderiales; family Gallionellaceae; genus Gallionella. The sequence goes on from CAIRBC010000393.1 coordinate 2,756, forward strand.
CCACCACCAGCGTGACTTCCGTCGCCCTAGGCTATGGCTTTAATCACCTGAGCCATTTCTCCAAAGATTATCGCCAGCGCTATGCAGAAGCGCCGGGGGAAACACTCCTCAAAGCCAACAAACAGTTGTTCCGCTAAGCAATAGTCTGCCAGTCCCCTTTCACTTCCCATGAATCACCCTTAACCTAAAATCCTTAGTCACTCGTAGGGTGCGCTGCAGCACCAGCTTTAATGGCTGAAGCGCACCCTACGCGCTGCCAATGGTGCGCAAGCGCCTCTGCGCTGCCAATGTTTTGCTTTTTGTGGGAGCGGCTTTATCGGTGATTAAAATAAATATCCCGATTCTTCGTTTTTGGGATAGTGATTGCGCTTTTTGGTTAGCTTTCAGCGCGCCTGTAATGCTTTAATTGTCCGGACTATTTAAGCCTGACCCTTAGGCCACTGCGCCCTGAATTTTTACAAGGAAAGCCGAACATGAATAAATCTTACCGTTTAATCTGGAGCGAAATCACCCAAAGCTGGGCGGTGGTTGCTGAAAACGTCAAGGCGCGCGGCAAGCGTAGTGGCACGACTGTGGCGGCGAAATGCTTCAGGCTATCGCCACTGGTCGCCGCGCTGGCGTTGCTGCCCGCTGCGGCTTTTGCAGCCCCTGCACCCCTGACGCTGCCGGTAGGCGGGCAACTGGTTGCAGGTCAGGCGGTCATCTCTCAGACCGGCGCTACCTTGAATATTGACCAGACCAGCAGTCGCGCCGCGATTGACTGGCAGACTTTTAATATTGGCAGTGCGGCGACCGTCAACTTTAAACAGCCAGGCAGCAGTAGCGCCATTCTCAATCGGGTGCTGGATAGTAATCCCAGTCAGATCTTTGGTCATCTGACTTCAAACGGTCAGGTGTTTCTGAGTAATGCCAGCGGCATATATTTTGCACCGGGCGCGACAGCCAATGTGGGTGCGCTCACCGCGACCACGCATAACATCAGCAACAGTGATTTCATGGCAGGAATTTACAAATTTCTGCGCATGGGCGCGAGCGGCAGCGTGATTAACGAAGGTCAGTTGACAGCCTCGCTGGATGGCTATATCGCACTGCTTGCGCCCGAAGTCCGCAACAATGGCGTGATTATCGCCAGGACGGTAGCCTTGGCCGCCGCAGAAAGCTACGAACTGGCATTCGACGCAAATAATACCCTGGTCAATATTCGCGTCACCCCTTCCGAAATTGCAGCCTTGGTGGAGAACGGCAATGCGGTGCATGCCCCCAATGGTCTGATCATCCTGTCGGCGCAGGCGGCTAACCGTTTGCAAGGCGGCGTGGTGAATAACAGCGGCACACTGGAAGCGACTGGTCTGGTGAATAATGGCGGGGTAATCCGCCTGGAAGCCAGCGACCGCATCACGCATAGCGGCAGCATCAATGTCGATGCTTCGCCTAATGGCAATGGCGGGCGCGCGACGCTGATCGCCGATCTGTCCAATCCAGCCAGCATAACGCAGCTCGATGGCAGCATCAGCGCGCGCGGCGGCAATCAGGGTGGCGATGGCGGCTTTGTAGAAACCTCTGGCAGCCATGTGAAAGTCGGCGATAACAGCCGCGTCGATGCCAGGGCCGTCAACGGCCATATGGGCAGCTGGCTGCTGGACCCCACCGACTATACCATTGCCGCCAGCGGCGGTGACGAAACCGGGCAGCATGTTTCAGACTCGATGACCGCCAATCGCACCATCAGCGTGGCCGATAACATCAACATCAACGACGCGATCAGCTGGAATGCAAATCTGCTAACCCTGCAGACGACCAGTGGCGACATCAACATCAACGCGGTGCTGACCGCAAACAACAGCGCAACACTGGATCTCGAACCGGGTAGCACCAGGGTGAATGTCGGCATGAATGATAATGCCAGCTTCAAGGGGCGGGTGGATTTCTTTCAGGCAGATGGCGTAACCCGGCGCAAGGGTGACGGATACCTGACGATGAATGGAATCGGCTATCGGCTGATCACGGAGTTGACCGATCCGACCTTGACGGCCGGAAATGAACAAACCAGTCTCACTGGCAACGATCTGCAAGGCATCAATGGCAACCTGACCGGACACTACGCACTCAACGCGAATATTGACGCGTCGGCAACCGCAGGCTGGAATTCGGGCAGTGGCTTTAAGCCGATTGGCGGTGATGCTCCACCAAGTGCCGGCAACTTTAGTGGCGCGTTCGATGGTCTGGGGCATACCATCAGCAATATGACCATCAGTCAATTAGGCACGCTATATGTTGGATTGTTTGGCACCACAAACGGTGCCACGTTACGCAATGCAGGGTTGCTTGGGGCGTCAGTAAATTCTGAATATTATGTAGGTAGTCTGGTGGGATCAGCTTATAACAGCACTGTCTATAACAGTTTTTCCACGGGAACGGTAGCGGGTTACGCTGATGTCGGTGGCCTGATAGGACACGCCAGTTTTTCGACTATCGATAATAGCTATGCAACCGGGAATGTGATTGGCTCGAGTGGTGCTGACGTAGGTGGACTGGTAGGTATGTCCTATGGCAGCAAGATCAGCAACAGCCACGCCACCAGCAAGGTAGTTGGCGTCAACTCGACTATAGTCGGTGGATTGGTAGGGTATAGTGCGAATGGCGGCACCATTAGTAACAGCTATGCGACCGGTTCGGTGAGCGGTAACAATTATGTCGGTGGTTTGGTCGGGAACGCGGGTGGAACCCATATTATCAATAGTTATGCCACGGGTAATGTCAATGGAGGCTCTTACGTGGGTGGCCTGGTGGGAGAAATGGGGATGTTCACCTTTGCGGGCAATACTCATGCCACGGGCAATGTAACGGGTAGTGGTAGCAGTGTCGGCGGTCTGATCGGAAAGGTGAATTACGGCAGCATCAGCAACAGCTATGCAACCGGTCAGGTAAGCGGTCCGGTAAGCGGTGCCGCTTATACCGGCGGCCTGGTCGGAATGGACATAGGCTACATCAGTGATAGCAATGCAACCGGTTCTGTCAGCGGCAGCGCCTATACCGGTGGTCTGGTCGGTGCGGGTTTTGCTGGCATCAGCAATAGCTATGCAACCGGTGCGGTAAGCGGCATCACTGATACGGGTGGATTGGTAGGGCGTCTAATGTCCAGTCGTTATATCGATGGCTATGTCACTAACAGTCATGCCACAGGCGATGTGACGGGTAGCAGTTATCAGGCCGGTGGGTTGGTAGGGTCGACTTATAAAACCAGCATCAGCGATAGCTATGCAACCGGTCAGGTGAGCAGCACGGATTGTACGGGCGGGTTGATAGGAAATAATCTTGGCAACATCAGTCATAGTTATGCCACAGGCAATGTGACAAGCGGCGGTTATTCTACTGGGGGACTGGCTGGAACATCTGATCAAGGCAATATCAGCGACAGCTATGCCACTGGCAATGTGAGCGGCAAATATAATACGGGTGGTTTGGTTGGAAGTAATTATGGTAGCGTCAGCAACAGCTATGCCAGTGGTCAGGTGAGTGGCACGAACTACACGGGTGGCTTGATTGGAGTTCATTATAATGGCGACATCAGCCACAGTTACGCGACTGGCGATGTGACGGGGAGTAATGATAGTACTGGCGGACTGGTAGGGAGTAATTTTAAGGGCAGCATTAGTTACAGTCATGCAAACGGTCAAGTGGCCGGTATAAACAATACGGGTGGTTTGATTGGATCTGACGATGGCAACATCAGCTTCAGTTATGCCACGGGTGCGGTTAACGGCACTTCTGACAGTGGCGGCCTGGTAGGCACTCTTCTGGGCAGTTCCAGCATTGATAACAGCTATGCGCGTGGCGATGTCACCGCGAACGGTTTTGGGCTGACCTTGGGCGGTCTGGTGGGGTTGATGGCAAATGAATTGAACGTTATCAGCAACAGCTATGCGACGGGCAAGATAACCGACAAAACCATCTTTGGCGCGTTACAACTGGGGGGGCTGGTTGGTGCTAACGCTGGCAGTGGGACTGTCAGTAATTCGTTTTACGATTCGGATATTAATCCAACCCTTAGCGGAATAAGCGGTATGACGGATGTGCCAGGCAAGGTCTGGGGCATGACCACGCTAGCCATGAAAAATGTGAATAACTTTAACTCGGCTACCGGCACCAGTAGCCTGGGCGACCATAGTGGTAACGGCAATTTTAATCCTAACTGGGATCTGGGTACTCCCGTCTGGGCGGTTAAACCCGGCGGCGCGAACGACGGTTATCCCTGTCTGGAAGGCTTATCCTGCTTCATGCCGGTTTATCTGCGATTGATTACGGGCAGCAGCCTCTACGGCGATACCCCGACACTGACTTACCGCTATTATTCCGCCGGTGGCTATGAGGTAACCGACGCACTTCCAAGCGGGACGGTAAGCTGGAGCGGTGCGCCTGGTGCCACTTCCAATGTCAACACCTACAGCGTGACCTATTCCAGCGGTATCACCTCCGGCAATGCGGACTATACGATTGCGGCGGGCAGTGCGGTTGACTGGGTGATTACGCCGCGTACCTTGAATCTGTCAGCGACAAAGAACTATGACGGTAAAAATAGTTTTAGTACCGGCTTTGCCCCACTCGGGATGGTCAATGGCGATACCGCTCCGATAGTTTCGGGCAGTGCGACGGTCTCCAGTGCCAATGTCGGTAATTACAACAGCTTTACCAGCAACACGCTGGCGCTGGATAACGGCAACTATACTTTGAGCGGTGCCACTATTACCGCGACCATCGACAAGGCGCATCTGACGGTGACGGCTAATGACGCGAGTCGTGCTTATGGTGCTGCCAATCCGACGCTGTCCAGCGTGGTGAGCGGTTTCGTTAACGGCGAAACCGAGGCGACTGCGGCTGGCTATACCGGAACCAGCAGCGCCAGTACCGGGGCAAATGGCACCACCCCGGCAGGTACGGCGGTGATTACAGCGGGAGCGGGTACGCTGCTAGCGGATAATTATGACTTCACTAATCTGGTTAATGGCACACTGACCATCAATCGCGCCGTGCTGAGTCTGAGTGGTACACGTGCGTATGATGGCACTACCCGTGTCGCTGCACCCCTATTCACCTTGAGCGGCCTGGCAAACGGTGAACAGCTCACTCTTAACGGTTCCGGCACCGTTCCCAGCAAGAATGCCGGTAGTTATACGGTGACCCAGGGCAGCCTTGCGCTGGCAGATGGCACCGGTCTGGCTGCCAATTACACGCTGAGCGGCGGCACGCTGACCGCCACAATCGGCAAGGCTGTCCTGAGCGTAACTGCAAATGCTGCCAGCAAAACTTATGACGGTGGCCTTGCTGCACCCGCTACCGCACAGGTAGGTGCACTGGCAAACGTGACCGATGTGGTTTATAGCGCAGGCAGCGAGGCGTTCCTCGATAAAAATGTCGGTGTCAACAAGACCGTGCATGCGTCAGGGGTAATCATTCACGATGCGGGCAATGCCGATGTCAGCGGAAACTACGACATCAGCTATATCGATAACACGAGCAGCAGCATCAAGCAACTAGCCAGCGTCAGCTGGATTGGCGGAAACGGCAACTGGTCTAATCCTGGCAACTGGGCGAATGGTGCTATTCCCGATTATGCCAATGTGGCTACGGTGAATATTCCTTCGGGTAAGACCGTGACTTATGACAGCGGTGTCGCGGGGGCAACTTCGTTGAAATCGCTGAATTCCTCCAGTAACCTGATCATGGCAGGCGGTAGTCTTTCGACCACGGGCAATTTCAGTACGGCGGGCTATCAGCAGAGTGGCGGGCAACTGAATGTAGGTGGGGTACTGTCGATTGCTTCAAGCAAGAATGGCGTGGTGCTAGGCAATATTAACGCGGCTTCCTTGAATATCAGTTCTAAAGGCGGCGACATCTCGCAACTGGCGGCAAGCGTGTTAAACGTGAGTGGTGCCAGTGTATTAACGGCGGGCGGTTCGGGTGAAAATTCAAACAAAAATTCGTTTAACATCAACTTGACCAATGCCGGTAACATTTTTGCAGGACTGGTGACGGCCAGTGCCAATACCATATCGCTGTTTGACAGCATCGCGCTGAGTGTCATCCTCGACAGCAATGGCGCGTCTACGCTGGGTGCGGTAGGGGCACTAAACGTGGCTGGCAAGGTGGGCACTGCCTTGACTACAACCACGACCGGCGGCGCGAAATCGACCACCACCTTTGGCAATACCACGGTCGGCACTACTCTTAAAGTGACCAGTTCCGGGGCTGTCAGCAAGGTCTCGCGCACCAGCGTGCTGAAGGTTCATAACAGTGATACTACGAAGTCCAATGCCAATGTCTCGGTCAATGGACGTATCGCGGCGATTCAATAGTTAATCTGCGGGTCCGGCCTTTGCTGGCAGAAGGCCGGACCCCGGGAATTACGGTGACAGTTTACTAAATACACTAATTGTAACGGCTTGCATTTGAAAATGGTCGTGCCAGCATTCAGAGCGATTCTGAGCCAGAATTAACTGCATCTATCAACCCACTCAAACCGGGATTAACTGCAAATGAACCTGCATTTATCCGCACTGACTTGCATTTCATTTAGTCAAACCAGAAATAACTGCAACTGACGGCTTCGCAATTGACGGCGTCACCATTAAATTGGCAATCCTGCCGCCAATATTCGCTCACGTAACTCTGCCGTGCGAGCAGGTTCAAGCTGATTGGTGAATAGTGCCCTGATTTCTGCTGGTTTAGCATCAAACTGTTCTACCATGTCCTTGAGCCGGTAACCGTGACGTGCTAGCGTCGGTTCCAAATCATCAAGTTGTCTCGACAGCACATTTTTTACCAATTCTGCCGTGATCGGCTTTTCGCCTGCCTTATAGCCAGCTTCCAGCGCCAAGGTCAGGTGTAGCTGGACTTGTAGAGGTGTACGCAGTTTGGTGGCCAGCATTTCGATAGCTTCAGTCGTCAGGATTGACTCATGATCTGTTTTGGAAGCCGTGCTCGCACTGAGCAGCCAATGGATATATTCACGCTGACTGCCTGCGATGCCGTCCAGAGTGAAAATGTCGGTACGGTAGCCTATCTCCTCCATTGTTGGTCGCCGCAGATCATTGTGCAGTTTTGGATGGCCGGCCAAGATCACCGATAGCTTGCCGCCTCCATCTTCTACGACCTCCTTCAAACGCTTGAGGCCGATGAGTGTATGCCCATTCAGGTCATGCGCTTCATCGACGAATAACGCCACCGGGCGTTTACTCTTCTTTACCAACTCTTGCAATTCGCGCTCGCGCCGTTCGCCTTGCTTTGGAATATGTACCAGCTTGTCTTGTGCCAAATCATAAAAGAGAGCTGTAATGAGGGTTGCAAGTTTGATGCTATTCTTTTCCACTGATAGTGATTTAGCGACGAGCACGCGATTTTCATCCTTCAGAATCTGCTGAAGTTTGCGCAAGGGGGCAGTCTTTCCGCTGCCCACAACGCCGCAGATTGCTATCAGTCTTCCCTTGATGATTGCACCCTTGATGTCCTTGACGAGCTGCTTATGATGTTCTGTTTCATAGTAGCCCGCCTGGCTAAGTGGTTGCGTCAGACCGTAATATCCCATCACTTCAACTCGCATGGACCTCTCCTGTTTTTTTATTGCGGAAATAATCACGTATGCGCGCCAACACAATACTGCGTGTTAGCGTTTCGCTCAGTACCTGGTCGATGAAGGCGCGATCCGATTGCGCGAGCTTCGCTAGTGGTTGCGCCAGATCGTCGGCAATCGCAAGCTTGGCGGCGATGATACTGGCGAAATGGTATTCGTGTGCTTCTGCATCAAACGGTTGCTTCGGCAATTCGCTGGGCAGATTCAGCGGGGAGAGTCGTATCTCTTCCCCTGCAAGCGCAGCAATCGGCAGTTTGAGCTGATCAGCAAGTGAGCGGATGCGCTCGGCAGTTCGTCGGCAACACCACGCTTGAATGCTCTGTATTTGTTTAACGGAATCGGGCCTGCCACCGGATAGTAAGGGCCAGTTCGCACACCCTCGTATTCAATGTGCAGTTCACTGTCGAACAAGCCCCACAATAACAGCACCGTTTCGCCAGCCATGTCAGGTTCTACCTCATACGCGGTACCGTCCACCGAAACACGTGCATCAATGCCGACTTTACGCCGTTCAGGTTCACGGGCGAAGCGGCAAAACTGTTCCCAAGCACACATTTCCCGGATGCCGCCCGGCGGGAAATTGGCAAGCCAGTCTTCAATTCTTGAGTGTGGCTCAGAACGATGATCCTGCTGGTTATAGCGCAACAGGTAACGCATCAACCACTCGTTTGCCTGTTGCTCAGTTTCTGGTTTATGGAAGTGATAAAGCGTTTCATGCGCTTCTTTCACCGTCCGAAACGGTCGCTCAACCTTTCCTTTCGAGCGTGCGGTAACGCGTTCACCATCCTTGCCGGCAGGAATGTGCGTTTGCCATTCAATTCCAAGCGCCAGCATTACATTCTGGAATACACGGCTTTTGGCGACTGGTCCGTTATCGAGATAGATCAGCATGGGTCTTCCCTGGAATGGAAATTCGACTTCACGTTTCGGCGCCATCGCATTGAACATAAAACGTAGTGCTGATTCTGCATCCTCATTTTCATCAGCTCGGCCAAGCCGACACGATCTGCCTTGGCACCGCTTGTTGTGTCTTCAAAAATGCGCTCACAACCAGCAACCTTTAGGGCATCCCGTTGCAAGTCGAGGTTCTGATCATCGGTTGATACCCGAGCATAGCCAATCAGCATGGTTGAAAGTCCATCAATTCACAAGACTCTAATATAAATGGAATTTGAATATTGGAAAGAGATGATGGATGTTTAGAATGCGGGTTTTAGCCACATTGCTCATAGCTTTAGGTGAAGTCCAAAAAAACGGGCGTTTAATGGACTAGCGGAACTCAATTATATTGTATAAAATTACATACAATGAGAGAGGGTAAAGAAATTCGCTGGATTGGTTCCTCCTACGAGGACCTCCTTGACTTCCCACACGATCCTCGGCGCGAAGCTGGATTTCAGCTTGGGAAAGTTCAAGCTGGTCTGGACCCGGACGACTGGAAGCCATTTGATGATATTGGGCCAGGAGTACGGGAAATTCGCATCAGAGATGCCAGCGGGATATTCCGAGTGATGTACGTGGCGAAGTTCATGGAAATTATATTCGTCTTGCATTGCTTCAGGAAGAAAACTAGAGACTACTGCGAAAAGGGACAAGGATATTACAGAAACTCGTTACCGTGCCATTGTGCGAGAAATTAAGGAAATGAAATGAATAAAATAGATACCCAAGTTCAACATGTCACTAAACCTGGCGCGAATTTGTTTGCAGAGCTTGGCTTTTCGCCGGAAGACGCCAAGCACTACCAGGCCGAATCGAGTGAGAGGATTGACTATACCTTGGCACTCAAGGAACAACTCATGTGTGAATTGACGTCATGGATCAAAGACAGTCATCTCAAGCAAGGTGATGCGGCCGAGATTCTGCATGTAACACGACCGCGTGTTTCGGACGTCGTGAACAAAAAAACCAGCAAGTTCACTATCGATGCCTTGGTGGATATGTTGGCTCGTGTAGGCAAGCCTGTCAGGGTGTTGATCGGATGAACATTGCTTGCTATGCAAGCTGCAGGAAATATTATCCACTATAGCTGACGGTCACAAGGTTCCGAGGAATGTCTTTCAAGGCTCAAGTGCCACCAGATTATGAGCAGCTTATGTAACACCACCATTTATTTATTTCAGATTGGCCATTCTTGAAAGCTATTGTGAAAGATATAACTTGAACAAGAAGCCCAACTTAAAAAACTTGCTGCGCACTGCTGCTGAGGAAAAACTCATTTTGGCACCAATGAAAATGGCAACTCCCCCCCCACCCGTTGAAAAATTATTGCATGAACTCCAGGTTCACCAAATTGAGCTGGAGATGCAGAACGAGCAATTACGGCAGTTGCAGGTTGAACTTGAAGATTCACACAACGGTTATGTGGACTTGTATGATTTCGCCCCGGTTGGTTATCTCACCCTCAACCATAAGGGGATGATTGAGGAAATAAATCTCACCGGTGCAGCGATGTTCGGTGATGAACGTGGCAAGCTGACGCAACGTCCATTCGCAGCTTTCGTGGCTCCAGTAGACTCCGACCAATGGCATCTACATTTTCAGAGCCTGCTGAAACACGACAACAAGCTGACTTATGAGCTGCAATTGCTACACAACAACAGTACCAGTTTTTACGCGCAGTTGGATTGTTTGCGTATAAATAAGGTCGAAGGGGCGCCCGTTGTTCGTGTCACGCTTGCCGATATCACTGAACGTAAACAAGCTGAAGCTGAGAAGAGTATTGGCTCCACCACCTTCATGATGCAAGAAAGCATGCTGATCACCGACTCTGAAGGTGTTATCTTGCGAGTCAACCCGGCATTTACCGAATGCACCGGCTATGCGCCAGAGGAAGTTATAGGCAAGACACCGCGATTACTCCAGTCTGGTCATCATAATGCAGATTTTTATCATGAAATGCGCGAGACCCTCAAATGCAAGGGTAATTGGCGTGGAGAAATCTGGAACCAACACAAAAATGGTGAGACATATCCAAAATTGCTCACCATCACTACCATCAAAAACCATCAAGGCATAGTCACCCATTATGTCGGATCACACATTGACATTTCAGAACGACTAGCAGCTGAGAATGAAATTAAAAATCTGGCATTCTACGATCCGCTTACACATCTGCCAAACCGGCGGCTTCTGCTGGATCGCTTCAAACAGGCATTGATTTATAGTGCTCGTAGCGGTCGGCAAGGTGCAGTGCTGTTCATTGATCTGGATAATTTTAAAAAACTGAATGATACCCTTGGTCATGGCATTGGAGATTTGTTGCTCCAGCAGGTTTCGGAACGGCTTGAATCTTGTGTGCGCGAAGGGGATACCGTTGCCCGCCTGGGCGGTGACGAATTTGTGGTATTGCTGACAGACCTCAATGAACAAGCTATTGAGGCTGCCACACAGACGAAAACGATAGGCAATAAAATTTTGCTGGCCCTGAGCCAGCCATATCTGCTTGCCACTCACATATGCCACAGTACGCCAAGCATTGGCGCCACCCTGTTCAACGATGTCGGGCAAGGTGCTGAGGAATTGTTTAAGCAGGCAGATATTGCGATGTATCAAGCCAAGAAGAATGGTCGCTGCAACCTATGCTTCTTTGATCCTGAGATGCAATTATTAATCACCGCACATGTCGCACTGGAGTCGGATTTACGCCATGCGATTACCGAAAAAAAGCAACTTGTGCTCTATTATCAACCACAAGTGGACTTGCATGGGCACTTGGTCGGTGTCGAAGCGCTGTTGCGCTGGCAGCATCCTGAACGTGGTTTAATTTATCCCGGCGATTTCATTCCGCTTGCCGAGGAATCTGGCCTGATCCTGCCTTTGGGTTACTGGGTTCTGACAACCGCCTGTTATCAATTATTGTCCTGGATGTCTCACCCGGATAAAAAACATCTCACCATGGCAGTGAACGTCAGCGCTAAGCAATTCAATCTACCTACTTTTGTCGATGAGGTTTTAACCTTGATCGATCAGACTGGGATAGATCCGACAAAACTCAAGTTAGAGATCACGGAAAGCATGATGCTGAATAATGTAGAAAACATCATCTCCAACATGAATATAATGAAAAAACATGGCATAAACTTTTCCATGGATGACTTCGGTACTGGCTATTCCTCCTTGCAATACCTTAAAAGCTTGCCACTCGACCAGCTCAAGATTGACCAGTCGTTCGTGCGCGATCTTTCAACTAATATTAACAATCAAGCAATTGTACGCACGATCATAGCGATGGCAAAAAACCTTGACATGAATATTATTGCCGAAGGGGTTGAGACGGAAGAGCAACGGCAATTACTGATCAATAATGGCTGCACGATATTCCAGGGGTATTTGTTTGGTAGGCCAATGCCAATTGAGCAGTTTGATGCACCGCTTCTAACGTCCCAATTCCACCATTGCTAGTTGCAGTTAATTCCGTTTTGTAACTACTCAGGTACCAATCTGTAATTGATACTTAGGCGAAGCAAGGTTGTGTTGGAGAGCCCTTGAATGTTTGGACGAGAGCATCAAAAAGATTGGCATCTTGTTTTTGAAGGGTAGCAAGATAGGTTCGAATAGTG
>CAIRBC010000394.1 GCA_903876685.1 uncultured Nitrosomonadales bacterium
ACTGTTGCGACTGGGTCATGTAAGGGAATGATCCTGCGGCGACAGTTAGTTTTTCGATTTGCGCGGCGGACTCTTCAAACATGTCCGTAGCCAGACAGGCGATATCCTTGCTGATTTCAATTGTATTCACTGGGCTCTCCTTTTGAAAGGCTTCCAGTATGAATATCGACTGCGTCAATTTGCGACGCAGCAGAAGAGAGATTGCTCAAGTGTAAACTCGGGAGATATGAATGACTTGAAGCAGTTTTTATGTAAATATTCGGCTAACCCATAGCCGTCCCATAAGCCACCCTCATCCAATGGGTTTCGTAGGGTGCGTTAACGCACCAGAATTTATGCTACATCGCAAATGGTGCGCAAGCGCACCCTACACTCAAGGCTTTTTTTGAAATTGTTGCGTGATCGCATCGTTCTCAACCTACAGATAATTTTTTGGCTTTTTCTTGGCTTGAATGGGTTAGCCGAATATTTACGTTTTTATCTGAAGAATCTGTTGAACATACGGCGCAGGAACTCAAGCTGATAATAGGAGGTTGCGTGGCTGACTTGAATTAACAATTGCAGTAAATTCGGGCGATGCAATGCGGTATTTGACTCACCCCAATGGCACACGGAACAAATCAGACGAAGATTTGCCGGGTTATCAATACCGCCCACGTTCTTGTCAATGATATGGACCATATACAGTATGGTTTTTTGGGTAAGGTCAAAGGGGTGAGATTCACCAGCGATTGCGCCACAGGTTTGGCAGGCAAAACCGTCGCGTTCAAAAACAAAGGCGCGTGCTTCATTTGATATGGTGATAGCTTCGTCGTCTGCGTATTGTTCCCCGCCATAAAACTGGTCCAGTGTCTGTTTGAATTCCTTGTGTGAGCAAACCTTGTAGATCAGACGACATTTGGGGAAAATATTGTTGACCACACGCGAAGCATGGATCTGCTCCGGATCTGTGGTCAAGATCACCAAGTCATGCTGGTTTTCTTCGAGAGGAATCCAGTTACTGCTTTGCACATATTGCTGTTTCAGGTTTTTCAGCAATTCGGACGGCCTGATCCGATTTTCCTTGTAGGGCTCGTAGGGAACCCCGAAATAGGTGGACAAAGCCTTGCCCAGTGAGTCCGAGCTGACATGGAATTCGAAGCTCAAAACTTCTTCGATGTCGATCCCCTTGCGGCGGGCCGTACGGGTTGCTAGCTCAAATTCTGCCGCAGAAAGAATCGAATCAGCCATCAGGTGATCGTATTTGGTCTTGGCGGGGGGATTCTGCTGGCGCTGCAGTAACGCCACAGCCATGTTCTGCGCCAACTCGCACAGGCCTTCCTCGAACATCGCCGGAAATGGGACACCTGACTTGTGGTTGATGACCTGTATCACGCCGACCAGTGCACCATTGCTATCCAGAATCGGCCCAACCAGCATCTGTCTGGTACGGTAACCTGTGCGCCTGTCCACCTCCTGCAGAATGCGCAGGTATGGGCTATAGGCAAGCAATTCCTGCTCATCATATACATCCCTGATGTTGATCAGCCTTTTATGCACTGCGGCATACCCGGAAACGCTTTGCTCAGAGATAGGCAGCTTGAGATCCTTGAAGGAGTTCAGGCCGGTCTTGACTTTGGAAATCAGCGAGGATTTGTCAGCAGCGACCACATAGATGGTCAAACGGTCGGCATTGAACAGTACGCAGATATCCTTGCTGACATCCAGCATGATTTCGTCGATATTGGTGGTGGCGTGCATCTTGTTGATCACATGGTTGAGATTCCTGGTGAACTCAAGTCTATTGCTGATTTCGTCAACAGTTGCGGAATTGGCTGCAGTATCTGTACTCATGCTTGCTCCTTGATCCAGATGAATCGGAAATATTGTCAATGTTTCAAGCATGATCTTCGTCTGCGTCAAATTGTGACGCAGCTGATCAAGTTGTCAAATTGACAGGTGTTGATCGTCTATTGATTTTTCAACTTGTAAACCAAGCGTTTTCTGCATGCCTCAAGCTCAACTGGAATAGTGTCTTTAGCTATAATCTGTTTGAACATCGCCGCAATGTCCTCCGCATTAATACCCTTGCCAGGTACCAAACTTAAACCAGGATTCTGTGTATTTTTTTCATTATATTCTCCTTTGTGGGATACGGGGTCAGGCTTGGATACGGGGTCAGAGATACGGGGTCAGGCTTGCGCAACTGCATCATTTAAGTCAGACAGCCACTTTTCAAACTTCATTGACTTGATCGATTTTAACCGTATTTTCAAGACCTGACCCCGGCCTTTTTAGCATGATTCGCCAACTCATTACCACGCTCCGCAGACAATTCCAGCCAGCGCATGGCCTCAACGTAATCTACAGGCACACCTTGACCGTGGAAATGCATGACAAGGTTGAACTGAGCAATGCTCAATCCCTGTTTTTTTTGTAATGGCAGACGGATCGCCACCTGGAATCTGGCCTCCTCCATAAAATAAATTCAGAGTCTGCCTGAATTCATTTTGCGAGCAAACCTTGTAAATCAAACGTTTCCTGGGGAAAATAATGTTTACCCCACGCGATGCAAGAACTTGCTCAGGATCGGTGCGCATAATCACCAATCCTTCAGCGCTGAGCATGACAGGAATCCAACCACTGGTTTCCACAAATGCCCGCTTTTATAGGTATCCCAAAGGCCTATGGATTCGACTAAAGCGAGATTTGCGATGGATCTGTATCCAAATAAATTTCACGCCTTGCCAACGCCAAAATCATGCTGATTTGCTCCCACGCTATGCGTGGCAACAAGACCGGGCAAAAAATCGTTGCTGCGACCCAATTTGTCGTTAGCAGCAGCTACATTGCCCACTGGCCAGACAATCAGGATCCAGATCATGAAAAATAAAACAACTGCTGCAAATCAGCGCACTCATTCTGATTGCCATGAAATTGTGGTATCTGCGGTTACGGACGTTGACCCCTCTGCAACGATCAGATCACGCCATTTTGAAACTCGATTATCTGCCGCGATGGCGCATCCTTGCATCGTCCATATGGTGGGAGATGGAGCAAGCTTTCGTCAGGCTGTGGTCGCACCTGTGGTCGGCATGAACGTGGCGGATCAGGTGATTACGCCCAGAGCGGGAAACCTGCTCAATCTTCTGGTTGAGAGAATGAACGGGCAAATCATGGTACTTTGCCTTATCGATGAATTGCCGGAGCAGTTTCATCTGGACCAATTCATGCACCAGTTGGAAACGGCCTGCCCTCATCGCTCTAGTACCGCTTTGGATATCCACGAACTGGAGATTGCCATTTCAGAAGCAGTAGGTTGCGCGGTTACTCTGGAAGAAACATCTCTGGACGTCCAGATACCGGGGTTCTACTCAAATGCAATCCCCGGACTCGCTGCATCCTTGCTCGCCGATGTCATGAAGAAAAGCCGTCTACACCCGGACATCACGCAGGCACAAATTCGTATTGCAGACAGACTGAAAAGCCAGTTGAGCACAGCTGTGCAACAATTCATGCCGTGTCTGGATAACAGAATCGTTTCGGCCATTTCACGCGCAGGATTCGCCCTGACGACCCTGCGTTACAATCAGTATCGAAGCCTGCCAAATGCGCTGAGGCATCGGCGCCTCCAGGCAGCTGAAGCGTTCCCTTTGATCGGGGAATTGTTGATCGACAAGAGCAAACAATATTCCTCCGTCCGCCGCGCTGTTGATCGGAAGCTTCCTCTGACGCCCGCGTTAAGCCGGGTACTCAAGGCACCACAGGAAGTGATTCGCTGGCTGATGGGCAAGGATATCAATTGCATAGGCATTGGCTGGCAAGGACGCCTCGCTGAACTGGCACTGTCTCTGTCATATGTCTGTCCAGAGCATCGACCCAGCACACCGGAGGACTGGACAGCCTTTTCAGACTTTGTTGACGCTATCGGGCAACTGGATACCCGTAGTGAGGGAAGCGTGTTTCTGGAAAGAGTGCGTGCTGCGGCCGGACTGACAAGCCAGATCGGAAAGATTGGCTGGCGCCATGCAATAACCCGCTTTGCTGCCATGGGTGCAGTGGTTTCAGACCTTGCAGACATGTCCGATCTGATCGATGAAATTGTACAGGTGCTGGCTGAGCATATTGGCGAAGGTGAAACGCTATCCGAAGTCCTGCATGATGACTTGGTACCTCCCGTGAAAAAGCTCTATTTCAGCGTCGGCCTCAACCGACAACTTCTGGCATCGCTGCGCTGGCACCGGTTGATGCTCGAACCTGATGAGACGACGAATGAACCTGTTGCCGCCATGTCCCTGCATTCCTGGCAGGCGCCGTTCGAGGGGGCTTTGAAAATCGACGAACTGGTTGCGGTGTGGCTGACCAATCCGCAGCAACTCAAGGATGAAGGCACTCAGATGCAGCATTGCGTGCGCAACTACACCGATCACTGTCTTTATTATGGTTCAACTATCGTCTCCTTCCGCCGTCAGGATGGCGTGAGGGTGTCGACGGCAGAACTGAATCTGGCGGGAAATCTGTCTGACACCCTCAGATTTGAGGTTCGTCAGCATCGCGGATACAAGAATGCCGAACCGCCGCAGGATGCCGTAACTGCGCTCGAAAAGTTGCTACCCCTGATCAACGGAAGGGAAATTGCTTCCCGTCGTCAGGCCATGTATCGGGCGCTGCAGGAACGAAAAGTGTTTCGCCGTGATCGTCCTTCGGTCGCAACCGATCCTGCGCGTATAGCAAAACTCAAGCAGGCTTTGAAAGCGCATGTCGGATACGAGCGTTTTTACGAAGTGGCGTTTCAAGTAGCGGGGGGACGCTAAGCAACTTATGTTCAACATTGGAGGTATGGAAAACAATATTCATTCTACGTCCTTATTTGTCGTTACCGGGAGATATTCTAATCGCAATGGAACCTGGGAAATCGAGCAGGCAACCAGGTTGATTCATTCGCTTAGCAGTATTTCTCGATTGAAATGGGAGGAAATGCCTCATGACCAGATTTTTACAATACTTGGCTGGCTTGATTCTCTGCTGCAATGTTGTTTGGGCAGATACAGTTTATAAATGCAGGAATGCCAAGGGTGTGCTTGAGTACCAGCAATTCAAATGTTCAGACGCCAAACAGCTTTTGAGTTCGTGGGAGACCCGAGTGTACCAGTCACCCGTCGTTAACAGCACGGATAAAAGTTCACCTTATTCTCTTGTGCTGACGCAAGGGATGGCAGGGCACTACAGTCTGGAAGCCGAAGTCGATTCCATTCAAACAAATTTTCTGGTTGACACAGGCGCTACCAGGGTTTCGCTTACCGAGGCTACCGCCAAAGCAGCCAGGTTGGTTTGTTCAGGAATGACGCAAGTCATTACTGCTACCCAGGTTGTCATGGCTTGCGAGACCACCAAAGGAAAGCTCACTTTTGGCAAGTTCATACTCAGGAATGTCCCCGCCTTGGTTTAGCCAAACGGCCAATTCGATCTGCTGGGCATGAACGTGCTCAGCCAGATCAAGATTGCTCAAGGCAAAGGAAAGATGATTATGAGTATGCCGATTTAGAATCAATCGGAAATGAAACTCATGGATAATGTCGTAAATCAATATAAATCAATAGTATAAATCAAAAGGGTCAAATCAATAGGGTCAGACTCCATTGATTTTAAATTTTTTTGATTTCGATCTCCCGCTCTGGCGCTCGACTGAACCCGTCTTATCAACCATAGAATCAATAGGGGCATATTTATAAATTACAAAATGAAACTCTATAAATGTCTTCTGAATAGTGTTCTTGAGCGTTGCTATCTGATTACAAGAACAAATTAGTCATTTTGCAATGAAAAAGGTAAAGCAACCGAAAACAATCGAGTCGTCGAGTAGAACATAATCTGGGTCAGGTCTAGCATTGATGCATGTGCATCAATGCTAGACCTGACCCCAAAATGTGTAATCGAGACGATTCTGTCGCTACGTGTGGAGGGTGGGTGCAGTATCGGTGGCATCTCCACGATCATGAAACGGCAAGGGCTTGACTTATCCTCTACTGGTTCTGTCAGTCAAACATTATCTGCTATCGGCGGATTACTCCCCATGACTATGAC